>CALVZL010000040.1 GCA_944372525.1 uncultured Clostridia bacterium | reverse complement strand
GCGTGACGGAAGAAGAGCTGGAGATCGAGGCGCCGGATCGATTGTTCGAAGTACGCGTGAATCTCTATTCCAAGGAGGAATACGATGCGCGGCTGGGCAGGCAGGTACGGCGCGTCTGTCCCGGCTGTGAGCGTTATACGGACGACGGGGATCCCGAGCTCCGCGGCCATCATCGGGAAATTTCTCTCTCCGGGGTTTGTTTTGAGCGGTCGGAACCCTCGGACCGCCTCTCCTTTGCCCGTTGCGGGCAGATCTTCTGGGAGCGCGTCGCCGCTCGTCTGAACGAGCTTGCCGTCTGTATCGACAAGGGGGATCAGCGCACGTTCAACCGGATCCTCGGGACGGAATTGCGGCATTTCATGATCCGCATTCCCTTTTATGGCGCGTCGATCGGCGGGACATACTGCATCTGTTTTCATCCGGATGTCGATTACGTTCCGATCGTATATTCGATGATCGTCTGTCTCGTCAAACTCGGCTCGTCGGAGAGAAGTCCGATCACAAAGAGGGGATGGAAGGTGCTTCCCTGCATTCCTTACGGCATCTATGTGCCGAAAGGGGAGGGAGAGACGTCGGACAACAGGAAGATTGTGCGCGCAGAGCCGTATTACGGCGGATTGTTATTTACGCTTTATCATCCGCGCGGAGAAGAGATTTCCGATCAGACCAGGAGGAGACGGGTCGCTGCGTTTGCCGATCGCCTGATCTGCGAGTTCGGCGAGGCGCAGGCGATCGCAATGGTCTGGGGGGTTGCCTTCAGCGCGGAAAAAGAGGGCATGATGACCGTACGGGAGATGCTGGATTTTCTGCGGCGCAAGCAGGAAACGGAGGGGTTTTCCTCCGAATTCCCCCCCGCCTGTTCTTACAGTTGCACCGAAGAAGCGGAGACGCCGCTGCTGCCCTATCGCGATTTGATCAAAGAAGGGATGACCCTCGCGCCGGATCTTGCCGCACTGGTGCGGGAAGACGTGCTCAATCCTCCCTGGTGGACGGGGTTGGTCTCTTTTGCCTATCTCTATATCCCCCGTGCGGAAAAAGGGGGAGAGGAGGATCCCGTATTGTGGTATTTGTCCAATACAGATCGCATTCCGGAGCCGATCCGCGCCCCGGAGGAGGACGAGGCGGAATGTGCGACGGGGATCGGCGCGGCAGACTGCGGCGAACGGGGAATTCTCGTCGACGAGCTGGTCACAGACGAAAAAAGATTTTTCCGCACCCTTCGCATTCTTGCGCCCGTATTGCAGGCGTATCACGTCAAGGTTGTCGTCGTGAACGGGGACGGGGTGAGCGTCTATGAATGCGGCTATGATTTTACCCTTGTGGACGAATAATAAGGAGCAAAGTATGACAAGTAAACAGAGAAGCAATCTCAAGGCCATCGCCGCGAATCTCAGACCCATCGGTCAGGTCGGCAAGGAAGGGGTGAGCGAAACGCTCGTTCGCGGACTCTCGGATGCGCTTGAAGCACATGAACTCATCAAGGTTACCCTTCTTCCCGCGGCGGGGGAAGACGGGGAAAATCTTGCCGCAAACCTTGCGGAATTTCTGAATGCGGAAGTTGTCGCCGTCATCGGCAGGAAGGCGATCTTCTACCGCCGCTCTTCGCGGAAGGGGTTTGAACACATCGAATTCTGATTGTGCGGAGCGGATGGCGTTTTCCGATTTTTCGGAAAACGCAGGACAAGAAAATTTCCAAAGATATTGACAAGCGGAAAAAAGTTTTGTATAATATCTGCAGACGAAAAAAGAGCGGCTGAACCCTTTAACGGGGGACGGGCGCGCTCTTTCCGCCAAAAACAGCATAAAAAAACGTGAGGTTATAGTTATGAAAATCGTAAAAGTTATCGGCAGAGAGATCATGGACTCGCGCGGCAATCCTACCGTTGAAGCAGAAGTCATTCTTCAGGACGGCACGATGGGAAGAGGAGCGGCTCCGAGCGGCGCTTCCACGGGGGAATTTGAAGCGCTTGAACTGCGTGACGGCGACAAAAAACGCTACGGCGGAAAGGGCGTTACCAAGGCGGTCGAGAACATTAACACCGTGATCAGCAAAACGATCGTGGGAATGGACGCATCGGACATCTACGCGATCGATCAGGCGATGATCGCGGCGGACGGAACCAAAGATAAATCCAAACTCGGCGCAAATGCGATTCTTGCCGTCTCCATTGCATGCTGCAAAGCTTCGGCAAACGCGCTCGGCATCCCGCTTTACCGTTTCCTCGGCGGTGTATCGGGAAACCGTCTCCCCGTTCCGATGATGAACATCCTCAACGGCGGTGCACACGCGGCGAATACCGTCGACGTGCAGGAATTTATGATCATGCCCGTCGGTGCCGCAAACTTCGCGGAGGGACTGCGGCAGTGTGCTGAGGTCTTCCATGCGCTTGCGGCGCTGCTCAAATCCAAGGGGCTTGCGACTTCCGTCGGCGACGAAGGAGGCTTTGCGCCCAACCTTGCAAGCGATGAGGAAGCGATCTGCTATATCCTGGAGGCGGTGAAGAAAGCCGGCTATGAGCCCGGAAAAGATTTCGTGCTTGCAATGGATGCCGCTTCCAGCGAATGGAAGGATAAGGAAAAGGGCAAGGGATATTATGTCCTGCCCAAGTGCGGCAAGAGATTCACTTCCGAAGAGCTCATCGCGCACTGGGAAGCGCTCATCGAAAAATATCCCATCTATTCCATCGAGGACGGTCTCGACGAAGAGGATTGGGAGGGCTGGAAGATCATGACCGAGAAACTCGGGAAGAAAGTCCAACTTGTCGGTGACGACTTGTTTGTCACGAATACCGAGCGCCTGCAGAAGGGGATCAGTCTCGGATGCGGCAACTCCATCCTCATCAAGCTCAATCAGATCGGTTCGGTTTCCGAGACGCTTGAGGCGATCAAGATGGCGCACGAGGCGGGATATACGGCTATTACGTCACACCGTTCGGGTGAGACGGAGGATACGACGATCGCAGATCTTGCCGTTGCGCTGAATACCTGCCAGATCAAGACAGGCGCTCCGAGCAGAAGCGAGCGTGTTGCGAAATACAATCAGCTCCTGCGCATCGAAGAGGAATTGGGCCAGGCGGCGATCTGGCCCGGATTCAAGGCGTTTGCGTTCAAGAGATAATTGCAAAAAGCGTTTGCCCTGCTGCGTTTTCCGCGGCAGGGTTTTTTTGTGTCCCGAAATTTGCGGCTGCGGGACGAAACCGGGTTTCGAGAGGGGGAACGGAAGACCAAAAGGGGCGGCAACGGCAACAAGGCAAAGCGAGAGATCGTCAAGCGAAAAAGAAAATGGAAACGCAGAAGCACAAGCAAGAAGGAAAACAGAGGGAGACCGAATACAAAGCGCAAAATCGTGAAAGCAATCCGTTCACGAGCAGAAGTAACGATCACGCGATTGCCTGGTTGTTCCCTGAGTGCTCGGATTCGTTCCGGCACTCGGAGCTGTATCCGATAGGGAAAGTCCGGTTCGTTTGGCGGAAGGATTGCTTTTGAGAAAAAAAATGTTTGCAATCCGCTTGACAAATGCGCATGAATGAGATATACTGGGGACGTTGTTTGGGGAGTAGTCGGCGAGAGATCGCAATGAAGTCGCTAACACGGGCGCATACCCCGGTTTCATTTGAAATGACGAGACCATACCGGTTTTTCGGTATGGTTTTTTTGTAAAACGAAGGAGGATCGGAACTTGGAAGAATTTGCGTTTTTATGGGAGGCGCTTGCTGCGGTGACATGGCAGCAGGTCGCCATGTGGGCGGTCGGCGGATTGCTCATTTTTCTTGCGATCAAGAAGAAGATCGAGCCTGCTCTGCTGCTTCCGATGGGATTCGGCGCGATCCTCGTCAATCTTCCCTTTTCCAATGTGCTCAACAGCGTGGAGGAGGGGAACGAGGTCGCGGGGATCATTCAGTGGCTGTATGAGACGACGATCGAGACGTCGGAGGCGCTTCCTATCCTGCTGTTCATCGGGATCGGAGCGATGATCGACTTTGAACCGCTCATCGCAAATCCGAAACTCATGCTGCTCGGCGCATTTGCGCAGATCGGGATTTTCCTCACGATGCTGCTCGCCTGTCTGTTCGGATTCGACCTGATCGACGCGGCGGCGGCTGCGATCATCGGCGCCGCGGACGGGCCGACGGCGATTCTCGTCGGAAATGTGCTGGGGAGCAAATATGTGGGAGCGATTACGGTCGTGGCGTATTCGTATATGGCATTGGTGCCCATCATTCAGCCCATCGTCATCAAGGCGATTACGACAAAGAAAGAGCGCCGCATTCGCATGGAAAATCCGACGCAGAAGGTGGGAAAACCCGTCAAGATCCTCTTTCCCATTGTCATCACTCTGACGGCGGGTCTGATCGCGCCCAAGAGTCTGGCGCTCGTCGGCTTCCTCATGTTCGGCAATCTGATCCGCGAATGCGGCGTGCTCGGGACGCTTGCCGAGACGGCACAGACGACGCTCTCCAATCTCATTACGCTTCTGCTCGGCATCACGATCGCCTTTCAGATGCAGGCCACAGCATTCTTGTCCGTGCAGACGCTGCTTATTCTCGCACTCGGGTTGTTTGCTTTTGTCTTTGACACGGTCGGCGGCGTTCTCTGTGCAAAGGTCATGAATCTGTTCTGCCGCAAAAAGATCAATCCCATGATCGGCGCGGCGGGCATTTCCGCTTTCCCGATGGCAGCACGCGTCGTGCATCGACTGGGTCAGGAAGAAGACCGCTCCAACTATCTGCTCATGCATGCGGCGGGCGCAAATGTCTCCGGGCAAGTCGCTTCGGCGATCATCGGCGGACTCATCATCGGACTCGTACTCTGAGGAGGGACTTATGAACACATTGTTTCTGGCAATCAATCGGGAAGGGCTCATGCAATCTCTCAACATCTTCTGGAAGGGAATGCTTGCGATCGCGATCGTCATCGTGATTGTCATTCTGGTGACCGTTTTGCTCAATCGGGGCTACAATGCCTTCCGCAAACAAAAAGAAGAGCGGGAGCAAAAAGACGAAGGGAAACAGGACGGAAACCGCACGTGACGCCGCTTTGTTTTGTGAAAAATCGGTGAGAATCGTGAAAATATAATTGCTGTTTATGCAGTGAAAGACAAATAAAACAGGGAGCATACCGGAAATTTCGTATCGGCAGTTCCGTCAGGAGGAAAACCGCACCCGATTTCGGGGCGGTTTTTGGCTTTTTTTGCATGAAAAAACGCATAATTTTACAAATTCAGCAAAATTTTTTTCTTTTTTTTCAAAAAAAATTCTTTCACAAAGAGGGAGGAGAAATCAGTTGACAATCTTCCTTTTGACGCTTATAATGTATTAAATTGTCGCAGCAACGGGCAATGTCCGTTGAAAATACATTTTTTAATGTATAAACTGTATATTTTTACAAGCGGGTTCCGGGGGAAAGAATTTGTCTTTGAAAGGGCGCGGAAGTCGCTTTTTGCGCGGTGAAATGCTTGCAAAAATTTGGTGTATGCGATATAATATTTCATGTATGCGATATAATAAAATTTGATAGAAACAAGATATCATTTGCATTTGGAGATATACAATGAAGAAAAGACATCTCAGAAAAGCGTTGCTTTGTACGTCGGGAATGGCGTTGTCGTGCACGTTTGCGCTGGCGGCGATTTTGCCCTCTTTTCAGACGGTATCCGGAGCGGAGAACGCAACGGGAAAGGATACGGAGCTGATCGCGGATCTGAGCGATCTGGATCTCGATTCTCATATCGAGGATTACTATGATACTTCCGTCGTGCAGACGCTTCCCGATACGGTAGAAGATAATCAGGAACTGTCCCTTCTCATCAAGCTGGATTCGGAGACGGTCTTGGAGGCTTACGAGGAAAGAAGTCATTCCATGTCTAATCTGAGCGTGGGCGACTATTCGGTCACAAGAGAGGGGCTTGCTGTCTCCACCGCGGTCACACAGGACGGGAAGCAGGTGCAAAGTCTTCTTCGCAAGGCAGGGGTCAGCTTTACGATCGGCAACAGCTACGACGTGCTCATGAGCGGATTTGAGATCGTGATCACGGCAAAAGATTATGAGAAAGTGGTCAAGGCGGTCGGAGACAGCGCGCAGGTCCTCGTCAGCGAGGAGTATGCCGCATGCGAGACGGTTTCGTCCGAGGGCGGGAGCGTCGTGAAAAATGACGTCAATGTCTACGAGACCGGTATTTTTGACAGCAGTGAGTCGGAATACAGCGGAAGCGGGGTTACCGTAGCCGTGCTCGACACCGGGCTTGACTATACGCATACGGCGTTTGATCCCTCTACCTTTGAAGGCGAAGAAGTGATCACGCAGGCGAACCTTGCGGAGAAGATCGGAAAACTCACCGCTTCGCAGACGACGTCCGGGCTTGCTGTCGGAGACGTCTATCTCAACAAGAAGGTTCCCTATGCCTATGATTATGCGGACAAGGATCCCGACGTTTATCCCATCAACAGCGATCACGGCACGCACGTCTCCGGAATCATTGTCGGAAACGATGACGTGATCACGGGCGTCGCGCCCAACGCGCAGCTCGTCTCGATGAAGGTATTCTCCGATTCCCAGAGCGGTGCGAAAAACTCCTGGATCATTGCCGCGCTGGAGGACTGCGTCATTCTCGGCGTGGACGTCATCAACATGTCTCTCGGTTCCGCCGCAGGATTTGCGCGGGAAGAAGACAATGCGGCGATGCGGGAAGTGTACGAGGCCATCGGAGAGCAGGGGATCTCCCTCGTGACGGCGGCGGGCAACGATTACAACTCCACGTTCGGTTCCGAGAAAAACGGAAACCTCGGACTTACCTCCAATCCGGACAGCAGCGTCGTCGGTTCGCCCTCGACGTTTGCCTCCGCCATCTCGGTCGCATCTGTCAGCGGGACGGAAACGCCGTATCTCACCACGGCGGACGGGTCGATCATCTATTTTACGGAATCGACCGGCATGGGTGCGGAGACCAAATATTTTGTCAATGAAATTCTCTCTTCTTCCGAGAACGAAAGGACGTTTACCTATGTCACGATCCCGGGAATCGGCAGATCGAGCGATTACAGCGGCGTTGATGTGACAGGGAAAATCGCACTCGTGCGGCGCGGCGACACAACGTTCGAAGACAAGGCGCGCATTGCGAAGGAGAAGGGCGCGATCGGCTGTATCATTTATAACAATGTATCCGGTGAGATCTCCATGACGGTCGGATCGCTGGGAAGCTTCCCGGTTTGCTCGATCTCGCAGGACGACGGCGAAATGCTTGCCGACGCACAGACGGGGACGATCAAGATCAGCCGCGATCAGACGGCAGGTCCGTTCATGTCGAATTTCTCCTCTTGGGGGCCTGCGGCCGACCTCGGCATCAAGCCGGAGATCACGGCGCACGGCGGAGAGATCTATTCCGCTGTTCCCGGACAGGGTTACGATCATCTGTCGGGCACGTCCATGGCGGCGCCCAACCAGGCGGGCGTGACGGCGCTTGTCCGTCAGTATGTCAAAAACCTCTATCCCGATGCGACGGCGAAGGAGATCACTGCGACGGTCAATCAGCTGATCATGTCCACCGCGGACATCCTGCTCAATAAGAACGGACTTGCCTATTCGGTGAGAAGACAGGGTGCGGGCGTCACCAATCTGATGAAGGCGACGTCGACTCCGGCTTATCTTCGTTCTTACGATGAGGACGGCAACCTCATGGACAAGACTAAGCTCGAACTGGGAGATGATCCTTCCAAAACGGGCGAATATTCGATGACGTTTGAGATCGTAAATATGCAGAGCAGCGATCTCACCTACGACGTCAGCGCGATCGTCATGACCGAAGGCGTGAGCGAAACGCTCACCCATCAGGGCGAGACGACGGTTACGCAGGACGGTTATCTGCTGGACGGCGCAAAAGTTACCGTTGTCGACATTTCCGGCGGATCCGCGCGCGGCAATTCTGTGACGGTTGCGGGGAACGGCACGGCAAAGGTGACGGTTCAGATCGTCCTCAGCGATGCGGACAAAGAGTATCTTGACGCCTCCTTCGAAAACGGAATGTATGTCGAAGGGTTCATTCAGCTTACTCCGACAAGCGGAACAGACAGCAGTCTGAGCGTTCCCTATCTTGCCTTTTACGGCGATTGGTCGCAGGCGCCTATTTTCGACTTGGATTATTTCGAGACGAATAAAGACGAACTTGACGACAGCATCGATCTGCTCGACAAGACTTTGCCCGACGCCTATGCGACCCGTCCTCTTGGCGGAACATATAACGATTACATCGTCTATCTCGGCTCCTATGCCTTTACGCAAGATCCCTCTTCCAGGCAGATCTCTGCGGACAGGAAATACATTTCGCTGTCCAATCAGGAGGGGGAGACCGGGACGGTCAACAGTCTCTATTCTGTCTATGCCGGGCTGCTGCGAAGCGCGAAACGCATGGTGATCACCATCACGGACAGCGTTACGGGTGAAGTGATCTACGAGAAGACGGAATGGAATCAGCGCAAATCTTACAGCAGCGGCTCAACGATCTATCCTTCCTCTGTGGATATCGATTTCAATCTTGCCGATTATAATCTCAAGAACAACGCGCAGTACATGGTGACGTTGACGGCATATCTCGACTATGAAAACGACGGCGCGACGACGAACGTGAAGAACACGTTCTCCTTCCCGTTTGTGGTCGATTACGAGGCGCCCGCGCTTACCGACGCACAGTTCTATACCGAATATGACACGGAGACGAAAAAGACGAGGCTCTTTGTCAACCTGTCCGTCTATGACAACCACTATTCGCAGGGACTTGTCGTCGGATATATCTACGAAAATGAGCCGGGAAGCGAATATGCGTATTCGCTCAGCTCTTTCGGAAGATATGTGACGCCCGTCTATTCCGAGTTCAACACCACCTCTGTTGTCACATACGAATTGACCGACTATATCGACGAGATCAAGAATTCTTACAACGGGAATTCCTTTATCGTTCAAACCTATGACTATGCGCAGAATTCTGCGACTTACGAAGTGCAGATCCC
Source organism: uncultured Clostridia bacterium (assembly GCA_944372525.1). Taxonomy (GTDB): domain Bacteria; phylum Bacillota; class Clostridia; order Christensenellales; family Borkfalkiaceae; genus Gallimonas. The sequence goes on along the minus strand of CALVZL010000040.1, from coordinate 71,695 downwards.
CGATTCCGTGAAGACCATTCTGTTTGCGGAAGAAGCGGAGGGTGGGATCTCGATCAGCCCGAATGAGACCTATACGCTCAATCCGACGGTATTCCCCGAGGGGAATTGGTCGCAGTCTCTCAATTATGTCTCCTCCGATGAAACCGTTGTCCATATCGTAAACGGCAAGCTCATCGGGTTGAAAGCGGGGACCGCGACGATCACCGCGACCGCAAATACGGATGAGACTGTCTCTGCGACGCTGACCGTCAAAGTTCTGGCGGAAGGGGAGCCCGGGTATCAGAAATACGACGCGCCCGTGGCAGATTCTTTTGCGCTGACGGGCTATAAGGTCAACAAAGTGTTCTATTTCGGATCGTCGAAGGATCGCGATCTTGGCGCGACGGAAGCGGGAACGGTCGTCTCCTTTACGAATAACGGTTATTCGCTGAAGATGTTCCCTTCCGAATCCGTGACATTGCAATACGAACTGGCGGCGTATTTCCCCGAGAATACCACGGTGGAGTTTACAAGCAGCAACTCGAACATCGTCGAGGTCACTCCGGACGGAACGGTCACGGCAAAGAACGTCAATTCGGAAGGGAAAGGGCAAAATACCGAGGTTTCGGCGACCGTTTCCGTGCGAGTGCTGATGAACGGAGGGAGCACCCTCTATTCGCAATCCGTGTTGATCACCGTCAAGAAACCTTATACGACGAATTCAATCTACCTCATGAGTTATATGGGATTGGGCGGCGTCGTTGAGATCCCTACGGATCTGGGCGTGACGGAGATCTATCAGTACGCGTTCTCCAATTATCATTACGTGCCCAAGGACGAAAATGACGAGATCTCGGAAGAAGATCCCTATAAGACGAAGATCACCTATATCGGGGACGATACGATTACGGAAGTCATCATTCCCGAAGGCGTGGAAACCATCAACTTTTATGCGTTTGCAAATTTGACGGCGCTTGAGAGCGTAACGCTTCCCTCGACCCTGCGTAAGATTCAGGTCGGAGCCTTCTACGGATGCACCGCCCTCAAATCCATCAAATTCAGCGGTGAGAACAATCTGCAGTTTATCGGCGACAAGGCGTTCTACGGCTGCGGCGCGCTGACCGATATCGAAATGGATTCGGTGATCGCGATCGGGGCGAGCGCGTTCGAAGGGACGGCGCTGAGCAGCCTCAGCTTTACCGAAAACACGCAGTCTATCGGTGCGCGCGCATTTTACGGCAACACCGACCTCGTCTCCGTGAGTATTCCCGCGGATGTCGTCAAGCTCGGCGAACAGGCGTTTGCGGCGTGCACAGCGCTGGAATCGGTGGATCTGAATGCCTCCGTCATTCCTGCCGGGCTGTTCTACGGCTGCGAAAAATTGAAGACCTTCCGTTTCGGGAAAGACGTGACGCACATTGCACAGAATGCTTTCGCGGAGACCGGAGTCACGTCCTTCTCGGTTGATCCCGCCAATCCCGTCTATTCGGCGGAGGAAAACGGTACCTATCTTGTGGAGGGAGAAACGTTGGTGGCGGTCGTGCCTACGGTGACCGACTTCCGCACAAACGGTTCGATCCGCATTACGTCGGTCGGGGAGAGTGCATTCTCCGGGAATTCCGTGTTGGAAAGCGTGACGCTTCCCAATGTTACGTCGGTCGGAAGCTATGCGTTTTACGGATGCACTTCTTTAACTGAGCTCAAACTTGGAGATCTTGCGAGGATCGGCGACTATGCCTTTGCAGGAACGGCGATTTCCGAGCTTCCCGCTTTTGACGCTTCTTTGAATACCATCGGGAACTATGCCTTTTTCGGAACGGCGCTCAAAGAAGTGACCGTGCCCGACGGCGTGCAGGTCGGAAAATATGCCTTCTATGCTTGTTCCGCGCTCACTTCCGTGACGGTCGGCGACAATGCCGTGCTCGGCGCCTATGCGTTTGCGGGAATGCTCCGCGGAATGTCCTACGGGGAATTTCAGACCAACTATTACTATTATCTCAATATCTATTACAACGCTCTGAATCGCGTGACGGTCGGCGATAATGTTGTGATCGGTGAGTATGCCTTTGCAGGCACGACGGGAACGAATGCCGCTTCCTCTCTGCAGAGCGTGACGCTCGGAAAGGGCGTTACGATCGGAGACTATGCGTTCTTCAATGCCATGTATCTTTCCAGCATTGATTTGTCCGAAGTCCTTTCGATCGGTGCATATGCTTTCTCCGGCTCGCGTATTCCCGTTTACTACGGCAGTACGCCGAACGACCTTTCGTCCATGTCGTTTGCGGGGTATCTCGGCGGACAGTCTGCTCCGCTGACGTCGGTGGATCTCACTTCTTGCGAGAGCCTCGGCAATTATGCGTTTGCCTTTAACGCATCGCTTGCATCAGTCGATTTGGGGACGCTCACATCGATCGGAGAGGGAATCTTCTGTTACTGTTCTTCGCTGAAGACGGCAGAGCTCAACAGACTCACCGAAGTCGGCGCAGGTGCATTCATGAATACGGCGCTTACCTCCGCCAACCTTGCAAATGCAGAGACGATCGGAGCGCAGGCGTTTGCCAATGCCAAACTCACGAGCCTTACGCTTTCCTCCAAAGGAGCGCAGATCGGAGATTTTGCCTTCTCCGGCAATACGTCTTTGGCGGCGATCAAAAATCTCGACAAGGCAAAATATATCGGTGCGGAGGCATTTGTCGGAGCGGCGATCACGGAGGCCGATCTGAGTGAGGCCCTCTATATCGGCGATTTCGCTTTCATGTCCAGCGCACTTACGTCCGTTGAGTTGGGCGAGCAGCTGATTTCGATCGGCGAAAACCCGTTTGCGGACTGTCAGATCGGTGCATTTGAGAAAGTGATCGACGGAGAAATGACCGATACCTATTCACTGAGCGAAACGGTGCGCGTGATCGACGGCGTGCTCTACCGCGTCTATGCCACGCGGGTACTCAGTTACAGCAACGAGCAGTATGGTCTTGAGTTGGTTACCTATCCGCTCGGCAAGACAGAAAAGACTTATGTGGTGGCAGACGGGACCGTACGCATCGGCGCGCGGGCATTCTACGGGACGGATATCGTCTTCGTCGAACTTCCCGTCGAGCTCGATGCCATCGGCGATAAAGCGTTCTACGGCTGTCTCAGCCTCAGCACCGTTGTCTTCAAGAGCCTGGAAGCGCCCATTCTGGAAGAGGAATTCGATACCGAGTATCTGGAAACGGTGGGCGAAAACGGAGTCTACAACATCTATAACCGCGCTCCCATGACGGGCGAGATCGAACTGAGCAACGGTACGGTGCTGCACGGACTGGAGATCGTTCCCTATAAGATGTGGAACTGGACGGATTTCACCAACTTCTATTACGGCGCAAATTTTGTCGATCTGATCGGCGAAGCGACCCATGACGACGTGATCCTCATCATGGTCCGTCCCAATAACGGGACCGGATACGAGAACTTCATTTACGGACAGTATTTCGACGTGGTGGTCAGCGGGATGAGCGCGCCTCAGGAGACGACGCTTGCCGCGATCTATGCGATCGAGCAGATCCCCGTCAATATCACGCTGAACGATGAGGCCGTCATTCTTGCCGCACGCGCCGCGTATAACCTCATCACGACTGCGGAACAGCAGGCGCTCGTGACCAATTACGAGAAGCTCGAAGAGGCGGAGAGCGTGCTCAGCTATCTGAAAGATCAGGGGAGTGTCGATCCGGGGCCGGACAATCCGACGCCTTCCGAGGAGGAGGATATGACGGGCGTCTATATTGCGATCGGAACGCTCGGCGTCATCGTGATCGCGCTCGTCGTTGCGATGCTCGTGCTTCGCGGCAAAAAAGCGAAAGCCGTTTCCGCGGAAGAGACTGAGGCGCATGGTTCCGAAACGGACGAGACGGTTGCGTCCGGGACCGAGCAAGCGGAAGAGACGAACAAAGCGGAGACGCCTGCGGAAGCGTCTGACAAAGAAGAACCCAAGGACGAAGTCTGAAAATTCTGACGGAGACGGAAATGAAAAAGAGGATGAAACTCATCATCGGGTTGCTCGTTGCCTGCGCCGGGACGCTGATCCTTGGCGCTTGCGCGGGTGACGGGAATCCTTACGGCGGCCTCAACGACGAGGGATATTCCGTAAGCGTTCGCTACGATATCAACGGCGGCATGTTTTCTTCTATCGAAGGAGTCAATGTTGTGGACGTATTCCGTCCCGAGGACATCGGAGAGGGGATCAAACTGATCGCTCCCGACAGCGATCTGAGAGGGGATAACCGTCACACCATTTCGCGCAGCGGCTATGTCTTTGCCGGCTGGTACCGCACGCGGGAATTGCGCACAGACGAAGGCGGCGCGGCAGTCGACGAGGACGGAAACCTCTGCAGCGAATCGGGAAAGGAACAGGGGTATGTCTATTCCGGACGCTGGGATTTTGATCGGGATCTCTTTTCTGTGACCGAAGAGGAGACGGATTATGTGCGGGGAGAATATACCATGACCCTATATGCGGCATGGGTCCCCACGTTTGCCTATCGCATCTACATCGAAAACGAGGAACAGGAATGGGAATTGCTCGGAAGCTATACGTTCAATCCCGCGACACAGTCGAAAGAGCTGGAGCTGCCCCATTGGATCGAGGGGAGCGCAGGAACGGGAGCGATGGTATACGGTGATTTTCCGCAAGCGGAGGGAAAGACGTTTACCGCCGCCTATTGGGACGAAGAAAAGCAAGAGGAATGCGAAGGCTTGGTCGAACATCCGGGAATCATCGATTATGAACGGGGCATTTCGCAGGACGGCGTGCTCGATCTTTATACCGAATGGCAGAACGGAATTTGGTTCCATATCTATACGGCCGATCAGTTCCTCGACAATGCACGCATCGACGGATATTACCAAATTTTTGAAAATCTCGATTTTACAGGCAAAACATGGAGCAACGGACTCTCCATCGGAAACTTCTCGGGGGCAATTTACGGAAACGGGCACGTCTTTTCCAATATTTCGGTGGTTCAGGCAGATAACAGCCGCGTTTACGGCGGGTTATTCGGCAGGATCATGCCCGATGCGGTCTTTGAGAATGTCACCTTCGAGAACGTGGTTTACAAACTTGCGGCGGGGTCCCGCCAGCAGGGCGCAAGTTTCGGACTGTTCACCGGCTCGCTCGCGAGCGAAGTACAGCTCTCAGGAGTTTCCGTTACGGGTACGTTTGTGTTCGGGGGAGGGATATATCCGCTGAAGAAGCCGGCGGGCGTCGATTACGACGGATATTCGATCGGGCTGTTCAGCGGGAACGGTGCGACAAACGGGGCGCAATACGAGATCGACGCGGAGATTGCGGACGATATGAGCGGGACTTCCTATTATTATCCTTGCAATGTATCAATAGACAGAACGACGGGCACGGTGACGCTTACGGCGAATCCCGATACGGCGGTAAAACCCGAGATCGAATACGTCGATTGAGGATAAAACGGTAAATCAACGGAGGACATCATATGAAACAGAAAAACAGAGCGATACGCTGCGCGGCACTCTCTCTCGGCGTCGTTATGACGATGGGACTGGTCTTTACGGGAACGTCCTGCAAGAATGAGGTTGATGCGCTCGTGATCATGACGGAAGAGCTGAACGGATTGTTCAACCCCTTCTTCTCGACGGCGGGCACGGATATGGACGTCGTCGGGCAGACGCAGATCTCCATGCTTTCGACGGACAAAGACGGGGAGATCGCTTACGGGGAAGCTGAGCCTGTGGTCGTGCTCGACTATAAGCAGGAATATGACGGGGCAAACGATGTCACTTCTTATTATTTCGTGCTGAAGAACGGCATTACCTTTTCGGACGGTGTTCCGCTTACGATGAACGACGTGCTTTTCAACATGTACGTCTATCTCGATCCTGCATATACGGGTTCGTCGACCATGTATTCCACGGATATCGTCGGGTTGCAGAAATACAGGACGCAGCAGAACATTTCAGACGACAGCGATACGGATACGGCGCTCACCACGAGTGCGAACAGCAGAGCGGAGGACCGCAGGAACGAACTCATTCAGGCTTTCCAGGCTGCGGGCGCTTCTTCTTCCACATCCACGTCTTACGATGCGGACGAGGCAAAGATGAATGCGTATCTCGACAGTTATGTTCCTTCCAGCGGCTATAAGCGTGCGATCGCGGTCAACGGAGAGGTCTCCGACGAGGAGGCGCGCGCCCAGCTCAAGGCAGACTATCAGGAGACGCTCCGCCTCTTTGCGGAAGAGCTTCACAACGACTACAACAGCGCAAAAGAAGCATATTTGGATGAGCCCTATAAATCGACGGGCGAATTCGACGAGGTGACGTCCTTCATGTATATGGAAGGATATGTCGAGATCGAATACAACCGTGCGCCCGACGGGACATACGATAAGGAAAGCATCAAGGAAGTCAAGCGCAACTATAATACAGGCACGATCACGAATATGGAGAGTGCGATCGATTACGTCTATAACGACAAGATCTCGAGCGAACTGAACAACATTCTCCGTTATTGGGCGACCGGTACGCAGATGCGCACGAATTATGTCGCGAAGGCAAAGGATGTCATTCTGCACGAAAATCTGGACGACGACAGCGGACTCATCTATCAGAACATCGAGGGGATCACCTCTCTCGGACACACGTCCGATGTTTCGGAAGTGGTGATCGACGGGACGACTTACAAAGTCGCGCACAGCCACAACGAGGACGGCACGGTCTCCAATGCGGGAGAATACGACGTGCTCCGCATTCAGATCAACGGCGTTGACCCCAAGGCGATCTGGAACTTCGGCTTTACGGTTGCTCCCTTCCATTATTATTCCGATCCCACGCAATACAACGTGGACATTGCGGCGAATGAGTTCGGCGTGGAGTGGGCGAGTTATAACTTCATGACGAATGTCATTCAGGGAACGAACACGCACGGCGTGAGCAAGAACAAGGTCCCGCTCGGTGCCGGTCCCTATATCGCAACCGACAAAAACAACAGCGACAATCCGCAGGCGAATGACTTCAACGCCAACAATATCGTCTATTACAAGGCGAATCCGAACTTCCTGCTCGGCGAGCCCAAGATCGCCAAGATGCACTATCAGGTCGTCAGCTCTTCCAACGCGCTCGGTGCTCTGCAGAGCGGGCAGGTGCATTTCGTTTCCCCGCAGCTCACCAAAGCCAACGCGGATATGTTGGAAGATCTCAAGAGCGACGGATACGTCTCGACCTCGACCTGGCAGCTCGGCTACGGCTATATCGGGATCAACGCGGCAAAAGTGAGCAACCGCTATCTGCGGTATGCGATCATGGCTGCAATGCAGACGAGTCTTGCGCTTCAGTATTATTCCGCGAATACCGCGGTCACGATCAGCTGGCCGATGTCCGCAGTGAGCTGGGCATATCCGAGAACGACGGGAAGCTCCTATGACGGAAGCAATCCCACCGCAAACATGGAGACGAACAACAACCACGCATATACGCAGTGGACGGGGAGCGATGCGGCAAAGACCAAGATCAAAAACTATATGAGCCAGGCGGGCGTGAGCGAAGGGGACAGCTCGCTGTCCATCAAGTTCACGATCGCAGGTTCGAGCATGACCGAGCACCCCGCTTACGCGACGCTCAAACAGGCGATGGACCTTCTGAACGAGTGTGGCTGGGAGGTGGAGATCTCTTCCGATATCAATGCGCTCACCAAGCTCGCGACGGGATCTTTGACCGTCTGGGCGGCGGCATGGGGCTCTACGATCGATCCGGATATGTATCAGGTCTATCACAAGAACTCGACGGCGACCAGCGTGCTTGCATGGGGTTACGATGCAATTCTGTCCAATACGACGCTCTATTCCTATGAAAACGGAATTCTTAATAAACTGAGCGCCGTCATCGAGGATGCGCGCGAGACGGAAGACAAGACCGTGCGTGCCGAACTCTACAAAGAGGCGATGGGATATGTTTTGGATCTCGGCGTTGAGATGCCGCTCTATCAGAGACAGACGCTCTATGCTTACAACGGCAACGTCATTGATTCGAGCACGCTGCCCGAAGAGATCAACTCCTATACGTCTCCGCTTTCAAAGATCTGGGAAATCGAGTTCGTCAAATAATTCAAGCAATTTCGGAGCAGGCAAATGCTGAAATATATCTTAAAAAGACTCGGGCTCTCGATCATCATTCTGCTCGGCGTCTCCCTGATCATTTATGTCCTTGTGCGCTGTATGCCGGTCGATTTCATTGAGCAGAAAATTGCCGAAATCAATCAGGGCGGCGCACAGGTCCCGCAAGAGACCATTGATGCGATGTATGAGATGTACGGGTTGGGCGACGACAGCTTTTGGGGAGTCCTCAGCGGATATGGATCCTGGCTTTGGGCGCTTTGCCGGTTTGATCTCGGCACAAGTTTCCTGTACGGAAACAGCGTGCTGGATGAGATCGTCTCGCATATGGGCGTTTCCTTCGCCATTGCATTTATCGCGATCATCTTCCAATACATGATCGCGATTCCGCTCGGTGTGACGGCGGCGACGCATCAGTACGCCTTCCGCGATTATCTTGTGACCGTGCTCGTCATGGTCGGGATTTCCCTTCCCTCCTTCTTCTTCGGCCGCTTGCTGCAGGATCTGTTTTCTCTCAAGCTCGGCTGGTTCCCCTTTTCGGGGTTGGAGGACACTACGAAAGATATGACCTTTATCGAGGAGCTCGGAGATTATCTGTGGCATATCTTCCTTCCTCTGCTTGCGCTGGTCGTGCTGGGAATCGGCGGGACCATGCGCTATATGAGGACAAATATGCTCGAAGTGCTCAACTCCGACTATATCCGTACGGCACGAGCAAAGGGCTTGAAGGAGAGCAAAGTCGTCTATAAGCATGCGTTCCGCAATACGATGATCCCCATCGTGACGATGATGGCGGGCATCCTTCCTACGCTGTTTTCGGGCGCGATGATCACGGAACAGGTCTTTGACCTTCCCGGAATCGGAAACCATGCGCTGAAAGCAACGCTCGCGGCAGATATTCCCTTCATTATGGGCTATAACATGTTCCTCGCTCTGCTCAGCGTCATCGGCGTCCTGCTGTCCGATCTCATGTATGCGGTGGTCGATCCGCGCGTCAAACTTGCCTGAGGAGGAATTATGGACGAACAAAAGGAAAAGCAAATCGCGAACGAACAACCGGAGCTGAATGCACAGGACGCCCAAAACGAGACGCTTTGTGAGACCCTGCAATGCAACGATCAGTTGGAGAAAGAGTTCGGTCGGTCCGAAAGCGCGGAAGAGAGTGATGCCGAGCGCCGCACCGAATATGACGACGGTGAAAAACCGCTCGACAAAAATCTTCGTCTCATGTCTCCGGGGCGCATGGTTGCCCGCCGGTTCTTCCGTTCCAAGCTGAGCATCATCGGTTTGGTAATGATCATAGCACTGCTGCTCTTCTCCTGGCTGGGCCCCGTCATCTATAACTCCAACACCTTTGGGTGGGATGAGACGCAGACGGATTACAGCGGATTTATCGAATATGATAAACGCGCCATCACGGTCACGGACGAAGACGGAAGGACCTATACGATCTATCAGGTCGTGGAAACAAGCAAGGGGCTGAACAGCAAGGCGCGGCCCAGCGCGACGCATCCGCTCGGTACGGACGAGAGCGGAATGGACGTCTTTGCACGGCTCATGTACGGCGGAAGAGTCTCCCTGTCCATCAGTTTTATTGCCGTGTTTGCGATTTCCATCATCGGAATTATTTTCGGGGGCATCGCGGGCTATTTCGGCGGGAAGATCGACAACGTCATCATGCGAATCTGTGACATTCTGATGTGTCTTCCGGGGCTGCCCATTATGTTGATTTTGGGGTCTTTGCTCGACGCAATCGATATTCCGTCACATGACCGAATCTATTTTCTCATGCTCTTTCTGACGGTGTTTTCCTGGTCCGGAACGGCGCGGCTGGTGCGAGGGCAGATTCTTTTCCTGCGGGAACAGGAATATATGGTCGCCGCAGAGGCGATGGGATTCTCTACCGGCAGAAAAATCTTCAAACATCTTGTGCCCAACGTCATGCCGCAGCTGATTGTCTCCATGACGCTGAGCCTCGGCAGCATGATTCTTTATGAGGCGTCGCTGTCCTATCTGGGGCTGGGCGTACAGGCGCCTTATGCGTCCTGGGGGCTTATGGTCAACGCGGCAAACAATACCGATATTCTTCAAAATTACTTTAACATCTGGGGACCTCCCGGAATCTGTATCATCATTGCCGTGCTCGGCTTCAACTTTGTGGGCGACGGATTGCGGGATGCGCTCGATCCCAAGATGAGGAGGTAACGCGCAATGACGGAAAATACGGAAAAAACCGCGAAAACCGAAAAAAAAGAGAAAAAGCATTATCTCTCGGGAAAAGAAGTCCGCGCGATCGCCAAAGAGAACATGAAGGAAATGCGCAGGCTGGAGAAGCATAAGCGCAGAAAGGCAGACGAATCGGAATTTTTGACCGAGATGAAGGATCAGGGCAATATTTTGGAGATCGAAGACCTTCATTCCTATTTCTTTACCGATCAGGGCGTGGTCAAAGCGGTGAACGGCGTTTCGTTCAACGTACCGCAAGGTTCTGTCGTAGGAGTCGTCGGAGAGTCAGGCTGCGGAAAATCAGTCACAAGCATGTCTGTGATGCAGCTTTTGCAGGGTCCGCAGGGGCAGATCGTCTCCGGAAGCATGCGGTTCAAGTCTTTCGACTTCAAACTTGGAGAGGACGGGAATCCCATTCCGCTCTATGAAACGGACGAGACGGGCGCCGTCATCTGCGATACGGTGTTCGACAAAAACGGCAATCCCAAAAAAGATCAGAAGGGAAATCTTGTTACCGAGCCCCGCCAAAAGCGAGATGAATACGGGACCAAGATGTACGAAATGGAGGAAAAGGCGTTCGACATTGCCAAAATGCCGACGAAAGAGATGTATCGTCTGCGCGGCAGGCAGATCGCCATGATCTTTCAGGAACCGATGACCTCGCTCAATCCGGTGTTTACCATCGGAAATCAGCTCGACGAAGTGACACTTTTGCACGTTCCCGGCTCGACGAAGGAGGAGGCGAAGCGGCGTTCTGTCGAGATGCTCAATCTCGTCGGGATTGCGGGACCCGAACGGGTCTATTCCTCTTATCCGCACGAACTTTCCGGAGGAATGAGACAGCGCGTGATGATCGCCATGGCGCTTGCGGGAAATCCCCGTCTGATCATTGCAGACGAGCCTACAACGGCGCTCGACGTGACCATTCAGGCGCAGATCCTTGACCTGCTCCGCAACTTAAAAGATCGGATCAACGGTTCGATTCTCCTGATCACGCACGATCTCGGGATCATTGCCGAAATGGCCGATTATGTTGTCGTCATGTATGCGGGAAGGATCATCGAGCAGGGTACTGCTTCGGAGATCTTTCATCATCCCATGCATCCTTATACGATCGGTTTGCAGCGTTCTAAACCGACGATGGACTCCTCTGCGGACGAGTTATTTAACATTCCCGGGAATGTTCCCAATCCCATCGATATGCCGGATTATTGCTATTTCCGCGAACGCTGCAGCGGATGTATCGACAGATGTTTCGGGGAATATCCCGAAATGGTCCGGGTGAGCCCGACGCATTGGGTCGCCTGCCATCTCTATCATCAGGATGAACACGAAGGGAAGAAGGAGAAGGATTGATATGCGGAACGAAGCCGAAAAGCAGGACGAAGAATTCGGACAGAGCGCCGCGTCGCCCGCCGCCGCGGACGATTTTGCCGCGTTCGACGATGCGGCGGAAGCGGCTAAAGAGCAGGTCGAACGGGATGAGAAAGCGGAAGCGGACAAGCAACTTCCGCCTGATCCGGACGCTCTGCTTGAAGTGCGGCACCTGAAGAAATATTTTTCTGTCAAAAAGACGATCACGGGCAAGACCACCGTTTGGCTGCGCGCAGTCGACGACGTTTCCGTTAAACTTCATGCCGGAGAGACGATCGGCATCGTCGGAGAATCCGGCTGCGGAAAGACGACGTTCGGGAGAACGGTGCTCAAACTCTATCAGCCGACGGAAGGGCAGATCTTTTTTGAGGGGAAGGACATTGCGGCTTATAAACCCGCGCAGATGCGCCCTCTCCGCACGAAGATGCAGATCATCTTTCAGGATCCGTATTCTTCTCTGCCGCCGCGCAGTACGGTGGGGGGCATCCTATCCGAACCGGTTAAGGTGCACAAGATCGTTCCGCCCGAACAGATCAAGGACTACGTGCTGAATATCATGGATCAGTGCGGACTGAGAGACTATTATTATGAGCGGTATCCGCATGAGTTTTCGGGCGGACAGCGCCAGCGCATCTGCATTGCGCGCGCGCTCACGGTCAATCCCAAACTTATCGTTTGCGACGAACCTGTCTCCGCGCTCGACGTCTCCATTCAGGCGCAGATCATCAATTTGCTCAAACGTCTGCAGAATACGATGGGTCTGACCTATCTGTTTATCTCGCACGATTTGTCCGTTGTCAAATATATTTCCGATAAGATCGGCGTTATGTATCTCGGGTCAATGGTGGAATTCGGAAGCAAGGAAGAGATCTTTTCCAATCCGCTGCATCCCTATACGCAGGCGCTGTTCTCCGCCGTTCCCAATCCGAATCCGGATGTAAAAATGAATCGTATCGTGCTCAAAGGCGATATTCCTTCGCCGGCGAACCCGCCTGCGGGCTGCAAGTTCCACACCCGTTGTCCGAAGGCAAAGGAGATCTGCAGTCACATCGCTCCCGTATACAAGGAATATGCGCCCGGGCATTTCGCTGCCTGCCACTGCTATTCCCAGGAGGATTGATGAAGAAGAAAGGGAAGGGGGCGCAGGAAGAAAACAAAGAGACCCCCAAGCGTGAGGTGAAGATCGTCTACTACGACGACGGTTCTACCGTCGCGGATATGAGCGGAACGCGCAAACGCGGCGATCTTCCTCCCAAGCGGAAGTCGACCTTCCGCGAAAAATCGCAGACGTTCTTTTCCGTCATGCGAAAGATGCTTTTGCCCATGCTCTGCACGTTGGCGGCGTTTACGATTGTCTATCTTGTCTTTGTATTCATCAATTATTTGATCAACGGATAACCGTCTTTCTCGCAGAAGGACGGTTTTTTTTATAAAAATGTTGACAGCAAAAAAAGGCTGTGATATAATCCAACTAAGGGCATATATTATACAGTTGCGACTTTCAGGAGATTGTTATGAAAAATTTATCGGAGAGATGGCAAAAGCTTATTTTATGGCTGACGGGCTATTTGAGCATCATCGCATTTGTGATCGCGGGCGGATATATTTATCAGAAGTCGGATAACGAAAACCTGCGCAATTCTGCAAAGACGGTGCTTCTGATCACGGTTGTTTTTACCATAATCGACATTATTTTGCTGATCGTCTCATCGATCGTGACCATGTCGCCGACGGCAAACTATGCGGGCTACGTCGTGACGGCGTCGGTCTGTGCGATCATCAAAGCGGTCTGCTTTGTCACATTGTGCATTTTGGATCTGTGCGGTATTTCGCTGAAGGCGAGCAAAGTGCAGAGCGGCAAGCCGACGGAATCCAAGCCGGCCGAGGAGACGCAGGAGAACAAACCGGAAGAAAACAAGTAAAGCAAAAAACTCCGTCCCCTGTTTGGGACGGAGTTTTGATAAAAGCGCCCGCGCATTCAGCGCGGGCGCTTTTTTATTCGGATTATGCCGATTTTTTATACACAAGTTTGGGTTTTGCCCCGCTGAGCACACAGTCGCGGGTAATGACGACCTCTTCGACGTTCTGCTGAGACGGAATGTCGAACATGACGTCCGTCATCAGTCCTTCGATGATGGTGCGGAGCCCGCGGGCACCCGTTTTCAGGCGGATTGCGGTATTGGCGATCTCGCGCACCGCATCTTCTTCGACGGTCAGTTTCACGCCGTCCAGTCCGACCAGTTTCTGATACTGTTTGATGATGGCATTTTTCGGACGGGTGAGAATGCTCACGAGCGCGTCCTCGTCGAGTGCTTGCAGGCTCACAACGATGGGAATTCTTCCCACAAATTCGGGAATGAGCCCGAATTTTGTCAGATCCTGCGGTTTCACATCGTCGAGCACGGTGTAGTCGACTTCATTTTCGCTCAATTTGACTTTCCCGCCGAATCCGAGGCCGGCGTCGTCCTTTCTTGCGCTCACGATGCGGTCGAGCCCCACAAAGGCGCCGCCGCAGATGAACAGGATGTTGGTCGTGTCGATGTGCATGCAGTCCTGCTGCGGGTGCTTTCTTCCGCCCTGCGGAGGGACGTTGGCGACCGTGCTTTCGATGATTTTCAGAAGCGCCTGCTGCACGCCCTCTCCCGAAACGTCCCGCGTGATGGAGACGTTTTCCCCTTTGCGCGCAATCTTATCGATCTCATCGATATAGATGATGCCGCGCTGTGCGCGTTCGATGTCGTAGTCTGCGTTTTGTATCAGTTTGAGCAAAATGTTCTCGACGTCTTCGCCGACGTAACCCGCTTCGGTGAGCGTGGTCGCGTCGCAGGTTGCAAAGGGGACGTTGAGAATTTTCGCAAGCGTTCTGGCGAGCAGAGTCTTGCCGCTCCCGGTCGGTCCGAGGAGCAGAATATTGCTCTTTTCGATCTCGACATCGTCCTCTTTTTTGCCGAGCGCAAGAGAATTGATGCGTTTGTAATGATTGTATACCGCAACGGAGAGGACGCGCTTTGCCTTGTCCTGTCCGATGATGTACTGATCGAGTTCTTCCTTGATTTCCGCGGGTTTCTTCAGCTCGATCTGCTCGGCAGGAGAAGAGGAAGGCATTTTGTCGAGCATGTCTTTGCAGAGTTCCACACATTCGTCGCAGATAAAGATGCCGTCGGGTCCCGCAATGAGTTTTTTCGTCTTGGATTTTTCTTTGCCGCAAAAAGAACAGCTCTGTTCGTATTTACCCATGTTCACCCCGTTTCCCAGATTATTTTTTTCTTATCGCTTCACGTAGACTCGGTCGATCAGCCCGTAGGCACACGCCTCGTCTGCCGTAAGATAGTTGTCCCTGTCCGTGTCCCGTTCGATCTGCTCGACAGATTTCCCGGTATTGGCGGCAAGAATCGAGTTCATTTTATGCTTGATGCGGAGGATGTGCTCTGCCTGAATGCGGATGTCGCTCGCCTGTCCCTGTGCGCCGCCGAGAGGCTGATGGATCATCACTTCGCTGTTTTTGAGCGCATAGCGCTTTCCCTTGGCGCCCGACGAGAGCAGAAATGCCGCCATCGACGCCGCCATACCGATGCAGATGGTGGAGACGTCGCACTTGATATAGTTCATCGTGTCATAGATCGCCATGCCCGAAGTGACCGAGCCGCCCGGACTGTTGATATACAGGCTGATGTCCTTGCCCGGATCTTTTCCTTCCAGGTAGATGAGCTGTGCGACCACCGTGTTTGCCACCGCATCGTCGATCTCTCCGCTCAGAAAGATGATCCGATCTTCGAGCAGACGGGAATAGAGGTCATAACTTCTTTCGCCGCTGGAAGTGCGTTCGACCACATAGGGAATGAGAACGTTTTTTTCGTCCATTATTTTGCCTCCTCTGCCGTTGCGGGCGTCTGCGCCGCGATCATCTCGTTGTTTGCCTGAAGGAAGTCGAACAGTTTCGTCACCTTGATGTCGTTTTCGATGTATTCCCTCTGACGGGGATCCATCGTCTTCTTATATTCTTCCGTCTCTTTTCCGACGCTTTTTGCCTGTTCGCCGATCTTTGCTTCGATCTCTTCTTCGCTCGCTTCGATGTGCTCCAACTCAATGATCTTCTCTACAACGAGCTGGCGAAGCACCGCATTTTTCGAGTCTTCCTCGAAGTTCTTCTTGTACTCTTCGCGGGTCGTCCCGAGATATTTGAGGTAATCGTCGAGACGGACGCCCTGATACATGAGATTGTATTCCATTCTCTGCAGAGACGCCTCGGTCTGGCGGTCGATCATTGCCTGCGGGATCTCCGCATGCGCACCTTTGGCGATCTCGGTCACGATGGCGTTTTCCGTCTCGTTGAGCGCGCGGGATGCGGCGTTCTTTTCCAGCCGTTCTCTTACTTTTGCGCGATATGCCTCGACAGACTCGCTTCCCATCTTTTTGGCAAATTCTTCATCGAGCGCGGGAAGTTCTTTGGCTGTGATCTTGTGAAGCGTTACGGTAAAGACCGCGTCTTTTCCCTTGAGGTCTTCCGCCTGATAGTCGGCGGGGAACGTGACGGCAATGTCTTTGGTCTCGCCCGTCTGCATGCCGACGACGGCGTCTTCGAATCCCGGAATGAACTGCCCGGAGCCGAGCGTGAGATCGTATCCCTTTGCCGTGCCGCCTTCAAATTCTTTTCCGTCCGTCTTGCCCGTGAAGTCGATGTTGACGAGATCGCCCGTCTGAGCGGGTCGGTCGGAGATCTCAACGCTCTTTGCGATGCGTTCGCGAGTGCTCTCGATCTCCTTTTCGACATCCTCGTCCGAGACAGTATACTCATATTTCGCGATCTTTATACCCTTGTAGCGGTCGATCGTCACGTCCGGTTTGACGGGGGTCTGCGCGACGAGAACAACTTTTTCATCCGAAATGTCTTCGACGGAGAGAGCAGGCTCGCCGACCGGTGTAAAACGGTTGTGTTCTTTTTCGAGAATATCTCCGTAATGTTCGGAATAGAGCAGGTTGAGCGCTTCTTCATAGAACAAGCCCTTTCCGTAATACAGTTCGAGAACGTGCTTGGGCGCCTTCCCTTTGCGGAATCCGTTGACGACGTACCTGCCTCTGTTTGCGACGTACGCTTTGTTGTTCGCATCCGCCCATTCCTCGGGCGTGAAAGTGATGGTGATCTTGACCGTACTTTTTTCGGCGGGTACCACTTCGTATTTCATAGTTTGCTCCTGATCTTTTCTTTTGCTTTCTCTCGGAGAAAGCTTATTTTTACTCCCGTACATTTTAGCATATCGGCGCGAGAAAGGAAAGCGTTTTCGTTTACAAATTTGTTCTTTTCGGGTATAATAACCGAAAACCATCCTTGGGGGAAATCATGCCGCAGGATACCTTTACCATCCGTTTGCTGTCGCGGGAGCTGGATTCCGTGCTCCGCGGCGGGCGGATCAACAAAATCGGCCAGCCCGGCCGCGAAGAACTCTCTTTTCATATATACACGGGAAGGCGGGCGCTTAAACTGATAGTCAATGCAAATGCAGCGGAGTGCGGCGTATATTTTACGGAAGAGACCAGGGAAAATCCTGCCGTTGCGCCTAATTTCTGCATGCTGCTGAGGAAATATCTCTCGGGTGCGGAGATCCTTTCCGTCTCAACGCCCGGATTTGAACGCATTTTGCAGTTCCGGCTTCATTGCGTTTCGGATTTTTCCAGTTGCGAACGGATGCTCGTCGTCGAAATCATGGGGAAATATTCCAATGTCATTCTCACGCAGGAAGGTAAGATTCTCGGCGCGCTCAAGACGACGTCGCTCGACGAGAATTGCAGGAGGACAATTTTGCCGGGGGTGGACTATGTCTCTCCTCGACCGCAGGACAAGGTCTCGCCCGAAGACCTTGCCGCGCTGTCTGCGCTGTTTTCGCCCCTTCCCGAGGGGGATCTCGCCCGTTTTCTGTTCTCCCGCGTTGCGGGGCTCGCCCCCTGCACGGCGGAACAGATCGTCGCCGCGTTTCGGGGCGGAGATTTTGCGCGGCATGTGCGGGATTATATTTTTTCCGACGAGGTGTCACCCTGTATTCTCTGCCGGGACGGGGTGCCGGTCGATTTTTTTGCCCGCTCGGTAGAGGGGGCCCGGCCTTTTCCGACGATATCCGAAGCGGAGACCGTGTTTTATGCAAAAAAGCGGGAACTTCGGGCGTTGGACGGGCTGAGGAGGAGGCTTGCCGCAGCCGTAACCTCGGCGAAAAAGAAGCAGGAAAAACGGCTTGCACAGATTTTGGAGAAACAGCGGGAATGCAGCGACTGCGAGGAAAACCGCGTGAAGGGCGAACTGATTACCGCCAATCTGTATCGGTTGGAAAAGGGGATGAATTCCTGCGAATTGCCGGATTTCTATGAAGAAAAGGGAGCAACGCGTAAAATTCGGCTGGATCCGCTGCTCTCTCCTTCGCAGAATGCGCAGGCGTATTTTCGGCGTTATCGAAAGCAGAAACGCACGTTGGAGATCCTTGTTCCGCAGGAGAGAGAAGTGCGCAACGAACTGGATTATTTTACGGGACTTCTCACTGCGGTCTCGGTTGCAGAGACAGAGAAGGATCTGCGGTGCCTGGAAGAGGAGCTGTACTCGGAGGGGCTTCTGAAAGCGCCCGAACAGCGGAAGAAAAAAAACGATCCGCCGAGCGAATGCCGCAGGTACGAGCACGGCGGCATGAAGATCGAGGCGGGGAGAAACAATTTGCAGAACGATCGTCTTCTCCGTTCTGCCGCACCCGAGGATCTCTGGATGCATGTACAGAACTATCACTCCTGTCATGTGCTGATCCGAACGGGCGGGAATCCGGTTTCGGAACAGACGCTCCTGTTTGCGGCAGGCATTTGCGTTCGCTATTCCGAAGCGCGGGCGGGGGGAAAGGTCGCCGTCGATTACTGTCCGGCGAAATATGTAAAAAAACCATCCGGGGCAAAAGCGGGATTTGTCGTGTATACCGAGTTTCGGACATTGTATGCCGAGGCGTCGGAAGGGGAGGAGCTCGGATGACGGAAAGAAAAAAGCAAGCCGGCGGGTTGCCGGTTTGCTTTTTTTCCGATTCCGCTGAACGGCAAAGCCGCTATCTCTTGTTGGAAGTTCGCCCCTGAGGATACAGAGGAAGCTCGAAAAATCCCGTGCAGACCTCCTGCGAATACTCCTGCGCGGGAGGGATGGCGCAATATCCGTAGCTCGGAACGAGCAGCTCCACCTGCATGGCAACTTTCAGGATGCAGGTCACGCAGGCACTGATGCTGAACGAATCGTTGCCCAGCCAGCGTCCCTCGGGGGAGACGCAGGACGCGACCGCTGTTACAACAAAAGGCATAACGGAAGCGGAGGGAACGAACATGAGCACATCTTCCGGAAGGACGATCGCCCCGGTCGCTTTGCCCTCGGCGCCCGTCGCATCCGTGTAGACGATCTCGATGGGAAGGGAGATCGTCGCCTGTATGCGGGCGAACTGGTTTTCCGCCTGACGATCGACGGAAAGATTGGTCACGATTCCCTCGGACGAGAGGGAACGCGCGCTGAGAAACGTGAGAGGATATGTAGGATTGGCGGGCGTGAAGTGATTTGCGACGACGGTATAGCCGTCGAGCCTCGTCTGGATGATGCCCGCGTCGAAGATTTTTTCCGCCTGGATACACACCTTTTCGCAAAGTCCGTTCAACGGATTGCCCGAAATCGTCCCGGGGCAGTGATCCGATGAAAAATTGGAAAAAAATGACATTGGTTACCTCCGTGTGAAGAACCGTTTTCGGTTCTGCTTCATCTTATGACGAGATGGTAAATTTTGTTCGGACATTCCGGGATGCTGTTCTCTTGCGAGCCGGCGATAGTCCTTGACAATTACGGAAGGAAGTAGTATATAGTCCTTGACAATTACGGAAGAAAGTAGTATAATGAGAAAAATAGTAAGCGGCGAACAAAACGGCCGATGCGCGGAAAGGGAGTCGGAATGGCGAAAAAATTGTCCCGTCAGGCAAAAAAACAACTTCTGAATCTTGCGTTTCTGGTGCTTCTCGTCGGGATTACCGCCGCGATCCTGGCCGCGAGTCAGAGCGAACTGAATTTTGAAAACATCGGGGCGTTTCTCTCCTCCGCCAACCCCTGGATGATCGTCGCGGCGTTTGGTTGCATGCTCCTGTTTGTTGTGGCGGAGGGACTGAGTCTGTATGTCATCCTCCGCAGACTGGGTCATCGGGGGAAGCTTGTCTCTTCGCTCGCCTATTCTGCGGCGGATGTCTATTATTCGGCGATAACGCCGTCTGCAACGGGAGGGCAACCCGCTTCTGCATATTACATGCTGCGCGACGGGATCGGGGCGGGAACGTCGACGTTTGCGCTCATCTTTAATCTGATCGCCTATACCGCCGCCATCCTGATCATGGGGGCGACGGCATTTCTTCTCCGTCCCTCCCTGCTCGGAGGCGTCGAGAGCGGATTTTCCCGCTTTCTGGTGATCGCCGGGTTTGTCGTGCAGGGATTGCTGCTCAGCTTTTTCATCGCCTGTATCTTCTGCCGCAAAGCAGTGCTGTGGCTCGGGAGAAAGATCGTCGTCCTGCTTGCCAAGCTTCGCATCGTCCGCCATCGGGAAAAGTGGGAGAAAAAGCTTTCGGATGAGGTGGAAAAGTACCATGCGGGGCTGCTTGTCATCAAGGCGCATCCCACCTTGATTTTCGAGGCGCTTCTGCTCAATCTCTGCCAGCGCGTTGCTCAGATAATGATCACTTGCTTTGTGTGCGCAGCCGCGGATCCGAGCGCGTCGTTTGTCGATCTGTTCTCCATGCAGTGCTTTGTACTCCTCGGGTACAACTCTGTTCCGCTTCCGGGCGGGGTGGGCGCCTTTGAATATCTCTATCTGAATATTTACAGCACTCATTTCGAACAGGCATTTATTCTGTCTGCCATGATGATCAGTCGGGTTATTTCGTATTACGTCTGTCTGATCGTGAGCGGAATCTTCATGGTGATCTACCATGCAGCGGGTATCAGAAAATACAAGAGAGGGACGGACTCCGCATCACGGGATGATGGGAGCAATATCAAAGGTACGGAAGAGGTGCAAGATGAAAACAACGTCTAAAGCGGTCGTCGGGTATTGGCATTACGGGGTAATTCTTACATATGCGTCCGTGGTTTCCGCGATCATCGGGATTTGCTTTTCTGCCATGGGAAGACCGGGGATCGGCGTGATCTGTCTGCTCGTCTCCGGTTTGTGTGATGCCTTCGACGGGATGGTTGCGTCGACGCGCAAGAACAGGACCGACGAAGAGAGGATCTTCGGCGGGCAGATCGATTCGCTGAGCGATATCATTGCATTCGGTGTGGCGCCCGTCATGATCGGGTTCGGGCTTGGGATGCACCAGTGGTTCTTTTATCCTGCGTTTGCACTCTTTGTGCTCTGTGCGCTGGTCCGTCTCGCCTATTATAATGTGACGGAGGAGATCATGGAGATCGAAGGGTCGCAGAAAAAACGCACCTCCTTCGAAGGACTTCCCGTGACCAACGTGGCGGTCGGGCTTCCCGTCTTTTATATCGTTGCGACGATGTTTCATGTTCCGCTCGTCACCAAGCTCATCATGCTCGGGTTTTATCTGCTTGCCTCCGCGCTCTTCGTCATTCGCTTTCGGATGCCCAAATTGCGCGCAAAGGGGCTGATTGTCACGATTCTCGTGCTGCTGCTCCTGTTGACCGCGCTCATGCTCATCCGCCATTTCGTATGCGGCGTGCGGGGACTATGAGAGAGACGTTTGCGGAAGAGATCCCTTCCGGCGGGTTGCGGTTTCTGTATCGGCACCGCGTCGGAGGACTGTTGTTGCGGTTGCTCTCGGCGCGGTGGCTCTCCCGTGCGGCGAGCGCTTTTTTGGACAGTCCGCTCTCAAAGCCGCTGATCCGAGGGTTTATCCGTCGAAACGGGATCCGTACGGAGGAGTATCTTGCAGAGAAATACCGCAGTTTCAATGCGTTCTTCACGCGCAGGATTCGTCCCGAACTGCGTCCCTTTGCGCCGGCTCCGGCCCTCGCTTCGCCCTGCGACGGGAGACTGACGCTCTTTCCCGTCTCGGCGGAGGGAAAAATCACCGTCAAAGGCTTTTCCTATACGGCGGACAGTATGCTCGGGGCGGACGCATCGGCATTTTACGGCGGATACTGCTTTGTCATTCGTCTCACGGTATGCGATTATCATCGGTATCACTATCCCGACGACGGGCGCGCGGAGACGCCGCGCCTGCTTGGGGGAAAACTGCATACCGTGCAGCCCGTAGCGCTCGGGGCACGGCGGGTGCTGTGTGAAAACGTGCGGAGCGTAACGGTCATGCATACCCGCCATTTCGGCGAGATCGCACAGGCGGAGATCGGCGCGATGTTTGTGGGAAGGATTGTCAACGAAGAAAAGACGAGCTTTGCGCGCGGCGAGGAAAAGGGAAGGTTTGAATTCGGCGGTTCGACGATCGTGTTGTTTACCCGAAAGGGAACGGTGATTCCGGACGGGGAATTCGCGGAAAATACGAGCAGGGGACTGGAGACGCGCGTCCTGTGCGGGGAGCGCATCGGCGTCGCGGCAGAGGAGTCATGAAGAGCGGGAAAACCGCTCTTTTTTCAATGAACCGCCGCGAACCGTTTGCATATCCCAAAAATGCGTGATATAATAAGAAAGGTCAGGGACGCGTTCGGCGTCCTGTTTGCGGAGGATAACATGGAAAAGAATCGGGAAAAAACGGAAGGACAGAAAAAACAGGAACAGCTTGTGTACAAAAAGAAGAATTATTTCGAACAGGCGTCTGAAGCGGAGCGGGCAAAGATCTTCGGCTATGCCGAAGGATATAAGGAATTTCTCGACGCGGCAAAGACGGAGCGTGAGGCATGTGCGCGCAGCATTGAAATGGCGCGGGAGAAGGGATTTACGGAATATGCTTTCGGAGATCCGTTAAAGGCCGGAGACAAAAAATATTTCGTCAACCGCGGCAAAAGCATTGTGGTGTTCCGAGTCGGAACAAAGCCCTTGGAAGAAGACGGATTCCGTCTCATTGCCACGCATATCGATGCGCCCCGCGTGGATATCAAACAAGTTCCCATGTATGAGGATTCCGGCATGTGTTTCCTCAAGACGCACTATTACGGAGGGATCAAAAAGTATCAGTGGACGGCGATCCCGCTCGCCCTGCACGGCGCGGTCATGCTCAAGGACGGGAGGAAGGTCGAGCTGTGCATCGGAGAGGGGGAGGGCGACCCCGTATTCTATATCAACGATTTGCTGCCCCATCTCGGCAGAGAACAGATGGCGGGAGCGGCGAACAAGATCATTGAGGGCGAACAGCTCAACGTAGTCGTGGGCGGGCTTCCCTATGCGGACGAGGAAGTGAACGACAAGATCAAGCTGACGGTGCTCTCTCTGCTCAGCGAGCAATACGGGATTTGCGAGGAAGATTTCATTTCGGCAGAGTTGTGCGCGGTCCCCGCATTCCGTGCGCGCGACGTCGGATTTGACCGTGCGCTCATCGGCGCATACGGGCACGACGACAGGGTGTGTTCTTATCCCGCGCTGACTGCCGTTTTGGACGGGGAGAGCGATCATACCGTGCTTGCCATGCTGGTCGACAAAGAGGAGATCGGAAGCGAAGGGACGACGGGGATCCAGTGCAAAGTCTATGAAGATCTCATGGAAGAGATCGCGCTCGCGCTGGGTGCAAATTTCCGGAAGGTTCGCGCAAAATCCAAGTGCCTTTCTTCGGACGTAACGGCGGCATATGACCCCAATTTCCCCGGCGTATACGAAAAACTCAATTCCGCCGTTCTCTCCTGCGGGACGGCAATGTGCAAGTTTACCGGTTCGGGCGGGAAGAGCGGGTCCAACGACGCGACGGCGGAATTTGTGGGAGAAGTGCGCAGGATGTTCGACGCGGAAGGCGTCGTGTGGCAGACGGCAGAGCTCGGCAAGGTAGACATCGGCGGGGGCGGAACGGTCGCGAAGTATGTGGCGAAGCTCAACATCGATACGGTCGATCTGGGCGTTCCCGTCATCTCCATGCACGCGCCCTGGGAGCTGATCTCCAAGGCGGATCTTTACAGCAATTACAGAGCATTTCTTGCTTTTATGAAGTGACATCGGAAGACAGAGAGCCGGCGCTCCCCTCGGGGGCGCCGTTTTTTTTGCTCGCGGCATAGGACAAAGCGTTGAGCGCATAAAATGAGCCGATGCCGATTTCGGAGGAGATATGATCGAGCTGTTTTATGCGTTTTTGTGCAGAATTTTTTTCTTTTCCGGATCTGTCCGAGAGGACGGGTCTTATCCCAGACCGCTCACAGCGGAGGAAGAACAGCGCTGCCTCCGTCTTGCCCGCGCGGGAGACAAAGCGGCAAAGGATAAACTCATCCGCCACAATATGCGGCTGGTCGCGCACATTGTGAAAAAATACGGCGGGGCGGCGGAGACGGACGACATGATCTCGGTGGGGAGCATCGGATTGATCAAGGCAATCAATACTTACGAGCCGGGACACGGGACGCGGCTTGCGACTTATACGGCGCGTTGTATCGAAAACGAGATCCTCATGCTGATCCGCGCCGGAAAGAAACACCGCAACAGTGTTTCTCTGTCCGAGCCTGTGGGAACGGACAAAGACGGGAACGAACTGACGCTGATGGATCTGCTCTTCGAAAAAGAGGACACGGTGTTTGCGGGAGTAGAGCAGTCGCTGATGCAGGAAAAATTCCTCTCTTCCGTCCGCCGTCTGCTCAGCAGGCGGGAGGCGGTCGTCATCTGTCTGCGCTATGCGCTCACGGGCGGCGCCCCCATGCCGCAGCGCGAGGTGGCGGCAAGGCTGAAGATTTCCCGCTCCTATGTTTCCCGCATCGAAAAGCGCGCGCTGGAAAAGCTGCGAGCCGGCCTCAGCCGCGAAGATTTTTTCTCCGAGTGAAAAAAGAATAAAAATTCATGAAACATGAATATACAGTTGACAAATACGAAAAAATGCGATAAAATAGACAAAAGTCAAATGGAGAGAAAGAGTCATGTGTTCGATTTTCGTATTGACGGGAAAGAGCGTTTCCCTGCAGGACGCGGAACGGGCGTTTTATAAGACCCTTTCGCGCGGACCGGATTTGAGCCGTTTTTATGAGACGGAGGACGGATTTGTCGGATTTCACCGTCTTGCGATCATGGGGCTGAGCGTTTCCGGAATGCAGCCCTTCGTGCGCGGGAAAAATTTTTGCGTCTGCAACGGAGAACTGTACGGGTTTCGACCGGTGCGGAAAAGACTTGCACTGGAGGGATATCGGTTTGATTCGGAGTCCGATTGCGAATTGCTTCTTCCGCTCTATGAACGCTATGGGACCGACCTGTTTCGCCGCCTCGATGCGGAATTTGCCTGCGTTATCTACGACGGAGCAAAGGGCGAATACATTGCCGCGCGCGACCCGATCGGGATCCGTCCGCTCTATTACGGATATCTTTCGGGAGGGGAGATCGCGTTTGCGAGCGAACCCAAAAACCTTGTTTCGATTTGTCGGGGAACCGTCGCGCCCTTCCCTCCCGGCCATTACTATGCGGGAGGAAAATTTGTCTGCTATCGGGACATGACCGAGGTCTCTTCCGGGATCGGCATGGAGCCGGGCGCCGTCTGCCGCGGGATCCGCGCAAGGCTGGTTGCCGCCGTGGAAAAGCGTTTGGATTCAGATGCGCCCGTCGGGTTTCTGCTTTCGGGAGGACTGGATTCTTCGCTTGTATGTGCAATTGCGGCAAAGCGGTCGGTTCGGCCGATCCGCACCTTTGCGATCGGAATGCGCGGGGACGCGATCGATCTGCGCTATGCGCGGGAAGTCGCGGATTATATCGGGAGCGAACATACCGAGGTGTTTATGACGGAGGAGGATGTGATCTCCTCGCTGGAGCGCGTCATCGAGGCGTTGGCGACTTTCGACATCACGACCATCCGTGCGAGCATGGGTATGTATCTGCTTTGCAAATACATCCACGAACAGACGGACGTGCGCGTCTTGCTCACGGGAGAGATCTCGGACGAGCTGTTCGGATATAAATATACCGATTTCGCACCTTCTGCGGAGGCCTTTCAGGCAGAGGCGGTGAAACGCATCCGAGAAGTGCACATGTACGACGTATTGCGGGCGGATCGCTGTATCTCCGTCAACTCGCTTGAAGCGCGCGTCCCTTTCGGCGACCTTGCCTTTGTCGAATATGTGATGAGCATCGATCCGGAACTCAAGCTCAATCGCTACGGAAAAGGAAAATATCTGCTTCGGCGCGCATTTGAGGGCGGTTTGCTGCCCCATGACATTCTGTTCCGCGAGAAAGCGGCGTTTTCGGATGCGGTCGGACATTCCATGGCAGACGCGCTCAAAGCGTATGCCGAGACGCGTTACGACGATCGCTGGAGGCAGCGCGCAGAACAATATGCCGATCATTGCAAACCGTTCACCAAGGAATCGCTGCTCTATCGGGAGATATTCGAAAAGTTTTATCCCGGACAGGCAAAGATGATAAGCGATTTCTGGATGCCCAACCGAAGCTGGAAGGGCTGTGACGTCGACGATCCTTCCGCGCGTGCTCTCTCCAATTACGGAGACAGCGGAAAATAAATGGGCCGGTCGGCGAACGTGCGCGGAGATATGGCGAAAAGGGCAGACGCCCTTTTTTCGCGTTTCGGCGCGCAAAAGGCAACAAAGAAAGAGACCGCTCTACCGCGGCGGGATCTGTGCGGAGCGGGGTTCGGCTGCATGCGGCAGAGGTTGCGCGCAGAGGGAGAAAACTCGACGGAATTCCGCTGCGCGGGTGAAAATTACTTTACAAACCAAGACGTTTTTATTATAATCTGATTATGATTCGCATTGCCGACGGTTGGAAAGAATACCGCGTCGTCGCCACGGGCGACGGAATGAAACTCGAACGATGGGGAAAGATTGTCCTGCTTCGTCCCGATCCGCAGGTGATCTGGCCCGCTCGGCAGGATCTCTTTTCGCATCCCGATCTCTGTGCCGTCTATCGGAGAAGCGAACGGGGAGGGGGCGCGTGGGAATATATCAAACCCGTTCCGTCGGAATGGACGATCTCTTATCGGGAGCTTACGTTTAAGATCAAACCGATGGGATTCAAACATACCGGGCTGTTTCCGGAGCAGGCGGTACATTGGGATGAGACTGCTGCGCTCATTCGGAGAGCCGGGCGCAAGACGCGCGTCCTCAATCTCTTTGCATATACGGGCGGGGCAACGGTTGCGATGGCGAAAGCGGGTGCGGAAGTCACGCACGTCGACGCGGCGAAGGGAATGGTAGAGCGCGCGGGAGAAAATGCGCGGCTCTCCGGGATCTCGGAGGGGATCCGCTATCTCGTAGACGACTGCAAGAAGTTCGTGCAGCGGGAGATCCGCCGCGGGAACCGTTACGACGGGATCGTCATGGATCCGCCCTCCTATGGCAGAGGGCCGGGCGGAGAGATGTGGAAGATCGAGAGCGAACTGTATTCTTTTGTTCATGACTGTGCGCGGCTGCTCTCCGACGATCCGCTCTTTTTTCTCATCAATAGCTATACGACGGGCCTTCAGCCCGCGGTGCTCAGCAATCTTTTGACGCTCTGTCTGGAAGGGAGGAAGGGAAGATACGACGCCTATGAAGTCGGTCTCCCCACCGACGAGGGAATCGTCTTGCCCTGCGGAGCGGGAGGTATTTACGTCAATGACCGATGAAACAGAATTGATACAGCCGCATTCCGAGGAAGCGACGGAAGATCGGAAAGACGGGGTCACCGTATTGTTCGAGGACAATCATCTCCTTGTGGCGATGAAGCCGCAGAATCTTCCTTCCTGTCCCGATGAGAGCGGGGACGACAACTTGCTCGATCGCGTGAAGCGATACGTCAAGATCAGCGGGAACAAGCCCGGAAACGTTTACATCGGATTGGTGCATCGGCTGGACCGTCCGACGGGCGGCGTGATGGTGTTTGCCAAGACGAGCAAGGCGGCGGCGCGTCTTTCCGAACAGATGAAGACGGGGGATTTTGAAAAAAAATATTTCGCCGTGATCAACGGGGTTCCGCACGAAGAAAGCGGAACTCTCAGGGGCTATCTCAAAAAGAACGCCGTCAACAATATGGTATATCTGTGTCCGCAGGGAACGGACGGCGCCAAACCGGCGTCTCTTGACTATACCGTTTTGCAGAAACGAGAGGGGTTTTGTCTTACCGATATTCGCCTTCATACCGGCAGGAGCCATCAGATCCGGGTACAGATGGCAGGGATCGCTCATCCCGTTTACGGAGATATGCGCTACGGCGGCGAACGGGCGCAGAAGGGAAAACTCGCGCTCTGGGCTTATTCGCTCTCCTTTACGCACCCGGTTGCCAAGGAGCGGATGCGGTTTCTCTGCGAGCCGCCGGTCGATGAGAAACCCTGGAACCGATTCGACTTCGGAGAGGTCAGCCCGTTCAACGGGATATTTGCGTGAAATTTGGATTTTCTTCCAAAGAAGGGGCATTACCGCTTGACGGAGCGGGAAAATTTGTGTAAAATACAAAAGATATCGGGTTTTTGCCCGTATGGAGCAAGTTACATGAATAAGACTAAATTTCGTTCGATCACAATGATTGCGCTGGCTGTGCTTGCGGCGTTCATGTTATCTCTTGCGGTTGCGTTTATGCCGCACAAGGAGGCGCGGGCGGATTATTCGCCGACGGGAATTTTCTCGTCAGGGTCGGGGACGACAGTCTCTTCCGGAACGCAGGGGGATATCTCTTATGTGCAGTTTGCGCATAATACGGAGAATTCTTCCGTCTATTTCCGCCGCGATCTGGCTTTGAAATGGTATACCGCCGCTGCGCCGACAAGCGAGCTTTCCAATCCCGGGGAAGTCGCCTATTTCTCTCTGCGGTTTTCCTTTTCTTCGCTTTCGTTCTCGTCGTACACGATCAGTTTTGAGAGCGAGGAAGAGAATATCAGCAAGGAAGCAAAATCGGTCAATTCCGTCATTTTCCGCAGCGACGAGACGGGGAGAGTCACCGTTGCCGTAAAGAACGCGGCCGAACAGGACGAGGAAGACTGGTCGGCGGAAGGCGTGGAAGTGGACGTTCTGAGCGATGTCATTCTCACGTTGGATGAGACGGATTGCGCAATCGGAGAGTTCGCCGTCTATGTGAACGGAGAATTTGTCGGAAAGATCACCAACATCGGCGGTTATTATATGGAATATTTTTCCTCCGCGGCAACGACGCCCCGCACGCCGATCACGTTTACGCTGGATTCCTTTGCGGCGGAAGAGAAATCGCAGACGCTCTATGTCAAAGAGCTTAACGGACAGTCCTTCGAGCTGGAGGACGGCATGATCGTCGACAACGCGGCGCCCGTGCTCGTCGTCAACGAAAAGATCTATGCCTATACGCTCGGGCAGCGCTTCAGTCTTACCTATCAGGCGATCGACGTATGCGATACCTCTGTGAGCGTCAGCCGTTATTATGCGATGCTTGCAGAGCCGAACGAAGAGGGAGAATATACCAAGCCCGCAGACAGCGATTATAAGACCCTCACGACGTCTACGTTCTTTATGCCTTCGGGAGATTCTGTCGAGGAGGAACGTCAGTATGTCTCCATCCGCATTTCTCTCGACGACGGACGGGAAGTCTCGGATGAAGAGGAGCAGTTCGTCTATCTCAGCTGGTATGCGGCGGAAAATGCCGTTGTCACGATGGGCGAGGGAGAGGAAGCGCTCAATTACATCCTGGTCGACCGGGACAAAGAGGCGCCTTATTATATCGGAATCACTGCAGAGGAAGAGAGCAAGACCAATACCGTAAGCGCGGCGGCGAGAGAGGCTTTCGCGGCCTTTCAGGAAGAAGTGGACGCGGCGAGCGAGGGTCTGAGCGCAGGCAGCGGAGCGTATTTCTATCTGCCTTCTTTGCGCGGCATGATCGCGAGTGATTATGCGGACTACCGCAATCTCTCATTCAGCGTTTACTATTATAAGCAGAGTCAGCAAGAGGGCGATTCCGCATCCTCCGCAGCGTCGCTGAGTTACAATTCCCTTCGCTTTGAGATCGATGAGCCGGGAAAGTATGTGTTCCGCATCCTTGCCTCCGATTCTTCGGGCAATACCATGAAATATTATTACGACGGATCGCTTGTCGCGCTCTCTTCGAGCAACATTTGGGAAATCGACGAGATCCCCGAGTTCAGCTTTACGGTCGGATACGACGGAGCGACGATTGAAGATCCGGACGAGCAGTCCTTGGGTTACCGCGGCAATAAGTACACCGTCGAGGAGTTTGAAATTATTGCGGTGACGGGGTACGAGACGGAATACACGCTCTATCGGCTTGACGAATCGCTGGTTCCTTCCGCAATGGGAAGTCTTGTTTACTCCGATCTCGTGACCAATGCGAAGGAGTATTTTGAAGGCGATCTTGCGGATGCGCTCGTGGAGATCAAGACCTACAACAGCGAGATCAGCGAAGACGACGAGGCATGGGACAGAACAGACAATAAATATCAATGGAACCCGACGTCTTCCCTGTCCTTTGTGCCCGACGAAGCGGGATATTATATCGTCAAACTGATCGTATCGGAGGCGGCAATGCCCGGCAGGAATGCGACGGCGTACCAGGTCATCGACGTGCGCAACCCCATCGATACGCCCCCCGATTCCACTTATTGGCTGGAGAACAACATCGCTTCCGTTGTGCTTTTCTCGATTTCAGGTGTGCTTTTGATTCTCGTCATCCTTCTGGCGGTTGTCAAGCCTTCGGATCAGACGGTTTCCGACGTCGATCTTGAAAAACTCAAGGGAAAGAAAAAATCTGAGAAAGACCGCCGATAAATCGGTTGGCTGACGGAGCGCCGCGAAAAAACCGCGGCGCTGCTTTTTTGCATAGTTTCCTCTTACACTGCGCAAACTGGCTGCAGGAGGCAAAGATATGGTAATTGCAAATCTGATTTCCTATATTCTCGTGCTCATCGGCGCGCTGAACTGGGGGCTGTACGGGCTGTTCGACGTCAATCTCGTTTCCATGGCGTTTGCGGGACCTCGGACGATCGGCTCGATCATCACCTACCTCATCATTGCGGCGGCAGCGATCTGGCTGATCATCTCGCCCATGATCACAAACGGCGTGCTGAAACTCATGGGAAACCGCGATGTCGTAGAAGAACACGCGAAATAAGTGCGGCGAAATCCCCTCAAATGAGGGGATTTCGTTTTTTATTGCATATTTTTTCTCTTTTTCGCATTGATGACGGTATGAATATCGGCGATCTGAAGCGCGGTACGCGCGCCGTCGTGACGGCGGTCAAAGCGCCGCCCCTGTGGAGAGAACGTCTGCGTGCGCTCGGGATCGAGCGGGGCGGGGAGATTTCGCTCTTAAAGAGGTTTCCGCGCGGACGCACTTATTTGGTTGCGGCAGCCGGGAGTACGGTTGCGCTCGGACGGGAGGTGGCGGAATGCGTTCTCGTGCGCACTCTGTAACAGATGAAGTCGTACTTGTCGGAAATCCGAATGCGGGAAAAAGCACGTTGTTTAATGTTTTAACGGGCGGACATGCCGCCGTAGGAAATTGGCACGGCGTTACAGTGTCCGTTTTGTCCAAAGAAGCGACGATCGGCAAAACTTTGGTGCGCGTCTGCGATCTTCCCGGAGTATATTCCTTCGACGGTCTGACTTTGGAGGAACAGAATGCCGTTGCGTTTCTGCGCAGTCACTCCGACGCCTTTGTGCTGTTCGTCTGCGAATGCAGTGCGCTTCTGCGCTGTCTTCCTCTGATCGGCCGTCTGCGAAAAGAAGGGCGGCGCATGGCACTTGTTTTGACAAAAGAACGGCGCTTTCTCCGTGCGGGCGGGCGGTATAACCGCGTTGCGATTGCCGAGGCGCTCGGGGTGCAGGTGTTATCTGCAGACGGGGGAAGACGTACGTTCGGAGCGGAATTGGAGCGCGCGTTGCATTTGCTGCCGCAGCAGGAAACATTGGACCGGGAGCCGGTGCTTCCGAAGGAGGCTTATGATCCGCCTGCCGCGGTGTGGACACGGGCGGACCGTCTGTTTTGCCATCCTGTTTTCGGCGCGGTCTTTTTTTTGTCTCTGATCGCGGCGGTCTTTTATCTCGTCTTTGCACCCGGGTGCGCGGGCGATCTGCTTCGCACAGGGGCAGAAGCGCTTTTTTCCCGTCTCTCCCGCCTTGCCGGAGGCATCGCGTCTCCCGTGATTCGCTCGCTCGTTGCGGACGGGATTGTTGCGGGCGTGGGGGGAGTGGTTTGCTTTCTTCCCCAGATCCTGCTTCTCTTCTTTTTTCTCATCCTTTTGGAGGAAAGCGGCTTGATGTCCCGGCTTGCCGCGCTGACGGACGGAATGTTTTCTCGCGTGGGATTAAACGGACGCGCGGTTTTTTCTTTGCTGATGGGGTTCGGTTGTACCGCTGCGGCGGCTTTGACGACGCAGGGATTAGAGGACGAAAAAACACGCCGAAAAGTGCTTTTTTCGCTGCCTTTTCTGCCTTGCAGCGCCAAACTTCCCGTCACGCTCATGCTTTTTTCCTCTTTTCTCAAGAACCCATTTCCGGCGGTACTTATTTTTTATTTTGCGGGCGCGCTTGTCTGCCTGTTCGTCGCGTCCTTTGTCGAACGCCGGCCTGCCGCGCCCCTTGTTCTCGAATTGGCTCCGTTGCAAATTCCTCATCCCGTTTTTGTCTTCAAATCCTTGCTCTTTCAGCTCAAACAGTTTATAATAAAATTGGCAACGGTGATCTTTGCGTTTTTTCTCGCCTCCTGGATGCTCTCCTCCTTCGATTTCTCCCTTCGCTTTTGCGCGGCGGAAGAGAGCATACTTGCAACGATTTGCGGAGGATTAAAAATATTATTTGTGCCCATCGGGTGCGGGGATTGGCGGGTCGCCTATGCGGCTTTTTCGGGTTTGATCGCAAAGGAGAACATTGCGGGAACGTTTGCGCTTTTTTGCGGAGGATTTCCGTTCGAAGCGGAGAGTGCGATCGCCTTTTCCGTTTTTTTGTTGCTTTGTCCGCCTTGCGTGTCTGCGATCACGGCGATCGCACGCGCAATCGGAGCAGGCCGCGCGTTGCTTGCCGCGTTGGTTGGCATGGCTGCGGCGCTGGCGGCTTCTTATTCTGTCTATTTTCTTATGCAGGGCGGCGCTTGGCTGGTCTTTCCTCTTCCGCTTATAGCGCTGCTTGCACCGAGGAACCGTCATGGAAGAATACGTCGTAACCGAACCCATCTCCCTTTCCGACTTCACAGACAAGGTCTGCGCACAGGCGTCGTTTTGTTTCCGCACTCTGCTGCGGGACCGAGAGATCCGCGTGAACGGGGAAAAGGTCGGACGGGATCTGCTTCTCAAAAAGGGGGACGTCGTAAGATATTACCTCACGTCTGCACAGGCATCTCGTTCCGCTTTCCTCATTTTGTACGAGGACGACAACGTCGTCGTGGTGGATAAGGAGAGCGGGGTCAACTCGGAGGCGGTCTTTCGTGCATTGTGCAAGCGAGGGGAGACGTACTTTCTTCACCGCCTTGACCGCAATACTGCCGGCGTCATGATCTTTGCGAAAAATACGGAGACGGAACGGGAGATCCTCGATGCTTTCCGCAAGCGCCGTGTCGAGAAAATCTATCATGCGCTTGTGCTGGGAAAGATGCCCGCGAAACACGAGGTGCTCTCCGCATATCTTCGGAAGGACGAAAAAAATGCCCGCGTGAGGGTTTCGTCAACTCCGATCGGAGAACGGATCGTCACCGAGTACGAAGTGCTCGTCGAGAACGGGGAGACCTCTTTGCTTAAGATCACGCTGCATACGGGAAAGACACATCAGATCCGCGCGCACATGGCTTACTTCGGGCATCCCGTTGTCGGTGACGAAAAGTACGGGGACGAGATCTATAATCGCAGTCACCATGTCATGCGGCAGCAACTGATTGCAAAGAGCCTTCGCCTGACATGTGAAGGGCGGCTTTCCTATCTGAACGCGACCTTTTCCTCGGAGCGATCCCTGTGCTGAAATTTTA
Organism: uncultured Clostridia bacterium; assembly: GCA_944372525.1. Lineage (GTDB taxonomy): Bacteria > Bacillota > Clostridia > Christensenellales > Borkfalkiaceae > Gallimonas. Next base: position 38,004 of record CALVZL010000040.1, on the reverse strand, counting down.
TCAAAAATATGAGACAAGACGCTTGACAGCGTCTTTTTTTTGTGCTAATATATGAACGGTTATTCATATATTAAAATATCGGAGGCGAGAATGGATTATTGCGGTCGGGAGAGCGAACATGCGCGGATTGTAGCGCAGGCGAAAGAAAATATGCCCGCGGAAGAGGAGATCGAACGGCTCAGCGCTTCGTTCAAGGCGATTTCCGAACCAAGCCGTCTGCGCATTCTCTTTGCGCTCCGACATGGTGAAATGTGTGTTTACCACATTGTCGAGACGGTGGGAGGGACGCAGAGCGCCGTTTCGCACCAGCTTCGGATCTTGCGTGCGAACCGTATGATCAAGGCGCGGCGGGACGGGCAGAATATCGTATATTCCCTGGCAGACGAGCATATCCTTGCCGTTTTGGAGCTTGCCTGCGCACATCTCAACTGCAAGTTCTGAAGCGGAACGTTTTATCAACGGAAGCCCGCGGAAACGGGCAAAAGGAGTGATATGGAAAAGGTCATCAAGATCCGCAACCTTGACTGCGCGGTCTGCGCGGCGGAATTGCAGGAGGAACTTTCCGAACTGTCGGGGATCAGAGAAGTCTCGGTTGATTTTGTCGGACAGAGGGTGAAATTGGATGCGGAGAGCGCGGAGGCGTTTGCGGGCGCTGTCTCTGTGATTTCTCATTTCGAAGAAGTGGAGATCATCGACGGAAATGCGCCCAAAAAAAAGGAGCGGCATCTGAAAGAGCTGATCTCCGTCGCGGTGTCAACAGTCTTTTTCCTGCCGGCGCTGTTGTGCGATATTCTTCTCGGGGAACGAGGGGAGATCGCCGCATTTCTTCTCTATCTCTGTGCATTTGCGGCGGCGGGCTGGTCGGTCGTATGGTCGGTGGGAAAAAACATTGTCAGATTGTTCAGGCAGAAGCACGGTACGTTCGGTGTGCTGTTCGATGAAAATCTTCTCATGCTTGTCGCGAGCGTAGGGGCTTTTTGCATCGGACAGAGCATGGAAGGCGCCGCCGTGATGCTCTTGTATCAGATCGGAGAATACCTGCAGGCGCTTGCAGTCGGGAGTTCCCGCGGAGAGATCGAAAAACTGATGGAGATGAAGAGCGAGTCCGCAATTCTCTTGGATGGGGAGACGCAGACCGAAATTCCCCCGGAAGAACTTCGGGAGGGAGATTTCATTCTGCTGCGAAAGGGAGACCGCGTTCCCGTCGACTGTCTGCTCGAAGAGGGAAGAACGGAATTGGATACCAAGACTCTGACGGGCGAAGCCTATCTGCGCGAAGTAGAGGCAGGAGAAGAGATGCTTGCGGGATGCGTAAACGAGGGAACTGCGGTGCGGGCGCGCGTCGTGCGTCCCTATTCGGACAGTGCGGTCGCGAAAATTCTCGATCTGGTCGAAAATTCCACGGCGCAGAAGGCGGCACCCGAAAAGTTCATCACGCGGTTTGCGCGCTGGTATACTCCTGTCGTTGTCTTGCTTGCGTTGATTCTTGCCGTCGTGCCCCCGTTGTTTCTCGACGGTGATTTTCTTCCCTGGATCACCCGTGCGCTCAATCTGTTGGTCATTTCCTGCCCTTGCGCGCTGATTATTTCCGTTCCGTTGACTTATTTTTCCGGCGTGGGAACGCTTGCGCGCTACGGCGTACTGGCAAAGGGCGCCGTCTATCTCGATCCGCTTGCAAAGGTCAAGGTCGCCGCGTTTGACAAAACGGGAACGCTTACGGAGGGAAAATTCAGTCTTGCCGAAGTGCGCGGAGAACCGCGCGCCGCGGAACTTGCCGCTGCGCTGGAACGCAACTCTTCCCATCCGCTCGCACAGGCGTTTCTTTCGGTGTCCACCTCTTTGCGCGCGGAGCAATGCGAAGAACTTCCCGGTTTGGGGTTGACCGCGCTCGTTGAGGGAAAGCGCGTTTTCGTCGGAAGCGCACGGCTGATGCGCGAGCAGAGGATCGAATTCGAAGAGCCGGACACGCCCTGCGGCGTCATCTATGTCGCGGAAGAGGGGCGGCTTGTCGGGATCGTTTTGATTGAGGATCGGATCCGGGCGGACGCCGCTTCCGCGCTTGCCGAACTCAAACGTGCGGGCGTGGAGCGTACGGTCGTGCTGACAGGGGACAGCGAGCGGCGTACGCGGGCGGTGCTCGAAAACCTGCCGATCGATGTCATCTGCTCTCAACTTTTGCCCGATCAGAAACCTCAGCGCGCGAGAGCGTTGAAGGGGGACGGCGGATTGCTCTATGTCGGCGACGGAATCAACGATACGCCCATGATGGCGGAGAGCGACGTCTCCGTCGCGATGGGGGGACTCGGAAGCGATGCCGCCATTGAAGCGAGCGATCTCGTGCTTGCGTCGGACAACTTGTCCGCACTGCCGAAGGCGCTGAAAGCAGCCAAAAAGACGCGCAAAATCGTGGCTCAGAACATCGTATTTTCGCTCGCCGTAAAGTTCCTGCTCATGGTGCTGTCTCTTTTTGATCTCATTCCGTTGGTGGCGGCAGTATTCGGAGACGTGGGAGTTATGCTGCTCGCCGTACTCAACGCCATGCGGATGCGCGGCAAGATCCGTTGAATTTTTCAGAAAAATCGGCGGCGGCTCACCCGATCGATTGCGGGAAAGCCGCCGCTGTGCTATAATTGCAAAAAGGAGCGGACTATGAAGAAGAAATTGGTTGCGGCGACAGGGAACGAACATAAATTGCGGGAAATTCGCGCGATTCTGCGGGAGTATGAAATTCTTTCCGAGCGCGAGGCGGGGTTTTTCGGCGAAGTAGAGGAGACGGGGAGCACGTTTGCGGAAAACGCCTTTTTGAAAGCGCACGCGGTTTGCCGCGCGACCGGGCTTCCCGCTCTGGCAGACGACAGCGGACTGTGCGTGCGTGCGCTGAACGATGCGCCCGGTGTTTACAGTGCCCGCTATTCGGGAGGGGACGATGCGGAAAACCGCGCATTGCTTTTGAAAAATCTCGAAGGGGAACGGGACCGCAGTGCACGGTTTGTCTGCGCGGTTTCCTTGGTTTATCCGGACGGAAGGGTGTTGACAGCGCAGGGAAGCAGTCCCGGCAGAATCCTGTTTTCCGAACGGGGGGAGCGCGGATTCGGATATGACAGCCTCTTTTTCAGTGAGGAACTGGGAAAGAGTTTTGCGGAGGCGACGGAGGAAGAAAAAAATTCCGTTTCCCATCGCGGACGAGCGTTGAGAGCGCTGGAGGAACTTCTTTGAAGACGATGATTGTGTTGTCCGATTCCCACGGCAGGGCGCGGCGGGAATTGGAGAAACTGCGGCCTTTGTTTGCAGAGAACGACTATATCGTGCACCTGGGAGACGGGTCTTCCGATTTGAGAGAGATCCTCCGCGCCTACCCGGAAAAGACCTTTCTCTGCAAAGGAAACTGTGATTTTTCCTTCGGTGCCGAAGAATTCGTCATCGAGGCAGAAGGGCTGCGCATTCTCTGCTGTCACGGACATCGGCAGTCCGTCAAAAGCGGGATCGAGCGGCTGGCAGCCTATGCGCGATCGAAGGACTGCGATATCGCGCTGTACGGTCATACGCATCTCGCGGAAGTTCGGGAGCTGGAAGGCGTGCTGTGTATCAATCCCGGCGCGCTCGGCTCCTATTCCGATCCTTCCTATTGTTATCTCGTGCTGAATCGGGGGAAGGCGACGCATACGCTCGTTTCTCTTTAACGAAAATCGTGCGGAAACGCCGATCGCGGAAAAAGTCGACGGAATGCGGCGAAGCGGAAGCTCGTTTGATTTCTGCAATCGGGTCGGAAATTTATCGCGGAGAAAAGCGCATAGCGCCTCGCTTTGCATGCAAAGCGGGGCGTCGATTGCGATAGCGGTTCAGTTGTTCGATGTGTGCTTGAAAAGGCAGCGATCTTACAGGGGAATGTTATGAAAAAAATTATCGTCATCGGCTGTTCCGGAAGCGGAAAAAGCGTGTTCGCGCGAAAATTGTCCGCTAAAACAAACATTCCGCTGTATTATTTGGATATGATATGGCATAAACCCGATCGGACTACGATCACGGAGAAAGAATTTGACGAACAGCTTGCAATGCTGTTGCAAAAAGAGGAATGGATCGTAGACGGCAATTATCAAAGAACGCTCGAAATGCGGTTGAAAGAATGCGATACGGTATTCCTGTTGGATATTCCGACGCAAATCTGCTTGGAAGGCGCACAATCTCGCATCGGCAGAAAGCGGGAAGATTTGCCGTGGCGGGAAACAGCATTTGATGAGGATTTTAAGCAGTGGATATGCGATTATCCCTGCAAATCACTTCCGAAAATTCTGGAATTGTTAGAAAAATATAGAGGCGATAAACAAATCATAATATTCAGATCAAGAGAGGAAACAGACGAATATTTGATGGCAGACTTTTCTTAAATGCAGTCGATTTCCGGCTGCATTCCGGTTGTCCTTCTTCAAAGAGCAAATGCTTGAGGAAGCACGGGTTGCGGCCGCCGCAGCGTCTTTTATGCAAAGGAGCGAGGATTTTCGAAATCCTCGCTCCCTTCGCCCCTGTGGGGATCGGCTTTATTCGGACGCGTCTTGCTCGGGAGGCGGAGATCCCGAAATGTGCCGCTGTCTTCGGCTGCGGACGGCGCTTCGAATGATCTCGAAGATGTTGATGCCGATTCCCGAGAGGATATAGATATAGTAGGTCAAAAAGCGCCATACGAGTACGACCCAGCCCAAATAGGCGTCGATGCCTGCCACCGTGATGAAGATGAGGGAACTGGTCGCCTCTACTGCGCCCGTATTTCCCGGCGTGGGAAGGAGCAGGGAGGTGTAGCGGGTGATCACGCTCAGACAGAGGATCTGTACAAGCAGTTCAGCGGTCGGCGGAACGTCTGCGATCGCAATGACGACAAAGAAGGGGATGGCAAGATACAAAAAGGTCTCTGCAATGCTCAGCAGGATCAGGGGGATCATCTGCGCCGTTTTGCGGGTAAACATGCGGATCGCCTCGCTGTATTCTCTCAGATCCCGCACTGTTTTTTTCATGGTCGCATAGCGGTTCTTTACGATGCGCAGTTTATACAGGACATGGATGATTGTCGCCATGATCTTGGTGCTCAGCACGGGGGAGACGGTAAACAGAATGATCGTGACCGGAACAAGCGCGTTGATCACGAGCGAAACGCAGGCGATCGCGAGCAGGGCGACGGTCGCGATCCGTCCGGGAACAAAATGCGGGGTAAGTGCGAGCAGTACGGCGGCAAACGCCGTCATGACGACAGAAGAGACCAAATAGCGCATGAGCGGGATCGCCGAGGCGATGCCGCGCGGAATGTCCTTTTTATGCAGATACATGATCTGGAAGGGTTGTCCGCCTGTGCTCAACGGAGTAATTCCGTCGTAATATTTTCCCAAAAACATCGTCTTGATGGAAGTGCGCAGATAAAACTTTCCCGTCGATATTTTGAGCATCCAGGCATATTTGAAGCTTTCGACCAGAATGTAAGAGAGGATGATGCTCAAAAGCAAGGCAAACAGGGGATAGTTGATGAGACGGATGAGCTGGACAAAACGAAGCTGAGGCGTATCCTCCGCGGAGACAAGGTCGCCGATCGTAAACAGAAGAACAACGGAAAACACGACGAGCAACAGCAGTGCCGTCGTCTTAATCCACCATCGTTTCATCTGTTTTTTTGATGTTCGGTTGAGTGGCGCCAGAAAATCGTTCTCCGAACGGAAATCCTGATCTTCCGGACGGCCGGATTGTTCGGACATGAAATGATCTTCTCCGATCCTTATTTTCTCATTGCTATCATACCACGTTTTGCGCGGAAAGGCAATGAAATCTAGGATATTTATCCGTTTGTTTTGTTTTCGGAAGTCTGCGCGTCGGATGCGGGGGCATGTTTGGAACGGACGTGTACCCAGACCCATTTCCCGATCGCCGCGGCGAGAATGATCGCATAGCCGGCAAAGGAGTACGCGTCGGGAAGCTGTTCCAAAAAGAGATATCCCAAAAGTGCGGCAAAGAGCACTTGTGCGTAATCGAAGACGGCGATGTCTTTTGCGGGTGCGAAACGGTAGGCGGCAGTGATAAAAAACTGCCCGCCTGCTGCGGCGCAGCCGGACAGCAGGAGAAAACACCATTGTTCGGCGCTCATCTGCCGATAGAAGGCAAGGAGAAAGGGCAGCGAGACAAGGGTAGAAAATGCGGAAAAAAAGAATACCGTGACAGTTCCCCGCTCTCCGCGCATTCCGAGCGCGCGAACGCAAGTATAGGCAAATCCTGCGCACAATCCGCTTGCAAACCCCGAAAGCGCGGGGAGAGATTCAACCGTAAAAGTCGGTTTGATGACGAGCAGCGCGCCGGAAAATGCCAGCAGGACAAAAAACAGCTCCGCCAAACGAGGCCGCTCGCGGAGCAGAAGCGCGGAAAAAAGGATCGCAAAGAAAGGGGAGAGTTTGTTGAGGATGGAGGCGTCGGAGATGTTCAGCCGATCGATGGCATAGAAGTTGAGAACGACGCCCAAAAATCCGATCGCCGAGCGCAGCAGCAGATAGGGTAAGCTTCCCCGCCGAATGCGGAATTTTTCCCGGGAGACGGCGAGCACGGGGAGGACGGCGAAGGTCGCGACGAGATTGCGGAAAAATACTTTCTGCATGACGGGCAGATCGCCCGCAAGCCGAACGAAAAGATTCATGAGCGCAAACGAGAGCGCCGCCCCGAGAATGTAGAGGATTCCCGTTCCGATTTTTTTCTTTTCATAAGCGGTTTGCACACAATCAGTATATGCCGTTTTGGTTTTTTTCGTCTTTTTCACAGAAAGCTTCCCTGTGCCTGCGCGGTTATTTGATTTCGTAAGCGTTCTCCTTTCCGTCGCGGAAGGCGGCGAGACTGGTGAGAGCACATTCCACCATGGCAGAAGTCGCTTCTTCCGTGAAGAAGGCGTAATGCGAGGTGTAGATCACGTTGGGGAACTGTTTGAGATAGAACAGATCCCGCCGCTCTACGATGCGTGCCCGCAGGTCGACGTGACAGATGTTGTCTTCCTCTTCTACGGTGTCGATGCCGGCTCCGCCGATCTGTTCGGATTCGAGGGCGCGAATGAGATCGCGGGTGTTTACAAGCCCGCCCCGCGCGGTATTTACGAGCAACGCGCCCCGCTTCATTTTGGAGAAAGCCGTTCGGTCGATCATATGTCGGTTTTCGGCCGTCAGGGGCATATGCAGGGTGATGACGTCGCTTTCCGCATAGAGCGTCTCCAGCGGCACGAATCGGGCGGAGGGAACAGCCTCGGGCGAGACATAGGGATCGTATGCAAGAATTCTGCATCCGAAGCCGGAGAGATTTTTCACAACGGCACGCCCGATGTTGCCCGCCCCGATGATTCCGACCGTGAGGCTGTGCATCTCCCTTCCGCACATTCCGTCGAGCGAAAAATCGTTGACCAGGGCGCGGCAGACGGAAATTTTGGCTTTTCTCAACAGCATGAGAATGAGCATGACGGTAAAGTCTGCCACATTGTAAGGGGAGTAGCGCGCGTTGCTCACGCGGATCCCGAATTTTTTTGCGGCGGTCAGGTCTATGTGGTTGTAGCCGATCGTACGGGTTGCGAGAAAGCGGACACCGAGCGAAGAGAGACGGGCAAGCATGGTTTCGTCAAGTCGGCTGAACCCGAGCGTCGTGATTGCTTCGCAGCCTTGACAGAGCGAAAGGTTCTGTTCGGTGAGCGGTTCGGCGTGGAGCGTTATGTCTGATTCGGGATCCGCAAAACGGGAAAAATCTCTGCGTTCGTATTCTTTGACTTCAAATGCTGCGATTTTCATATGCACCTCAGAATGTTTATTTGTTTTACATGGAGAAAGAAAATCAATTGCGCCGCCGCGGAAGCTCCGCGGCGGCGCGTCGTAAGCAGATAAGTTCAGATTCTCTTGTCTGCATGGTAGGAAGTGTGCAGAATTTCGTGTGCCTTATGGCTGTTCGGGAAGCCCAGATAATCGTTGTAGATCATGTCCATGACGGGCGAGTCGGAGGGACGGCGCAGGGCGTTGAGCGTATCGCTGGAATACAGCGCTTTGGCGCGCGCGTCTTTGAGCTCGACGGTATTGCGCACGCTGTCCGAAAGCGTCGGCTGTCCGCCGCCGTTGACACATCCGCCCGGGCATGCCATGACTTCGATGAAGTCGTAGTGTTTTTCTCCGGAGCGGATCTTTTCCAGCAGTTCGGTTGCGTTTTTGAGTCCGGATACCACTGCGACGCGCAGGGCGTTGCCGGCCACGAGATAGGTCGCCTCCTTATAGGGATTGGTGCCGCGCACTGCAAAGAAATCCAAAACTTCGAAGCTCCCGTCCATCATGTGCGCAGCCGTGCGGAGCGCCGCTTCCATCACGCCGCCCGTCGCGCCGAAGATCGCGCCGCCGCCTGTTGCCGTGGAGAAGGGATTGTCAAATTCTTCGTCGGGAAGTTCGGTAAACTTGATCCCTGCCGTTTTGATCATGCGCGCAAGTTCTCGCGTCGTGATCGCCGCGTCCACGTCGCCTTCCATTTCGGGGCGGTGGCATTCGTATTTTTTCGCCGTGCAGGGAATGACGCTCACCGTATACACGTTTTCGGGCGCGATTCCGTTCTTTTCGCACCAATAGCTCTTGAGCAGTGCGCCGAACATCTGCTGCGGCGATTTGCAGGAAGACAGATGGGGGATCATTTCGGGATAGCGCTGTTCCACAAATTTGACCCATGCGGGGCAGCAGGAAGTAAACATGGGCATGGGTTTGCCCGTCTTGATGCGGTTGATGAGTTCGCTTGCCTCTTCCATGATCGTGAGGTCTGCCGTGACGTCCATGTTGAAGACGGCGGCGGGACCCAGTCTGCGGATGGCGGCGACCATTTTGCCTTCTACGTTGGTGCCGACGGGCAGATCGAATGCCTCGCCAAGCGTGGCGCGGATGGAGGGAGCCGTGAAGAAGAGGACCTTCTTTGCGGGATTGGCAAGCGCCGACCATACTTCGTCGATCGTGGAGCGCTCCGAAAGCGCACCGACGGGGCAGGCAACGACGCATTGACCGCAGCCCACGCAGACCGATTCGGAGAGCGGCATATCGAACGCGCTTCCGATGTGTACGTGGAAACCTCTGCCGATGGGGCCGATGGCGTTCACGTTCTGATTCCGGCAGGCGGCGACGCAGCGCATGCAGTTGATGCACTTGTCGTTGTCGCGGACAACATAGGGAGCGGAATCGTCGATGGGAAGCACATAGTCCTCGCCCTTGAAACGGTCTTCGTCCACGCTGTACCCTAACGACAGTTTCTGCAGTTCGCAGTTATGGTTGCGTTCGCAGGAGAGGCATTTCTTTTTGTGCTTACTCAAAAGCAATTCCAGCGTCATTTTGCGGGATTGGCGGCATTTTTCGGTGTTCGTGCGCACCTCCATGCCCTCCGCAACGGGGTAGACGCAGGCCGCGACAAGCCCCCGCGCGCCGGTTGCTTCCACGACGCACATTCTGCACGAGCCGACACAGCTGACGTCTTTGAGATAGCACAGGGTAGGGATCTCGATGTGCGCTTTGCGCGCCGCCTCGAGGATGGTCGTCCCTTCCGGAACGGTGACGGGAATGTTATTGATTTTCAGGGTTACTTGTTTTTCCATGTGCTTACCTCCTTTCGATGGCGCCGAATTTGCAGTTACTCATGCACACGCCGCACTTGATGCACTTGCTCTGATCGATGACGTGCGGCTGTTTGACTGCGCCCGAGATGGCTTTGACGGGGCAGTTGCGCGCGCAGAGAGTGCAGCCCTTGCATTTGTCTGCGAGGATCGTATAATTGAGCATCGCTTTGCAGACGCCTGCGCGGCATTTCTTCTCGTTGATATGCTCTTCGTATTCTTCGCGGAAGTAGCGCAGAGTGGAGAGAATGGGATTGGGCGCGCTCTGTCCCAGGGCGCACAGGGAAGACTGCTTCATATGGGAGGCAAGCTCTTCGATTTTTACGATATCTTCCGGTTCGCCGGTGCCCTCCGTGATCTTGGTGAGCAGCTGGAGCAGGCGCTTAGTCCCGATGCGGCAGGGCGTGCACTTTCCGCAGCTTTCGTCTGCCGTGAATTCGAGGTAGAATTTGGCGATGTCCACCATGCAGTCGTCCTCATCGAGGATGATCATGCCGCCGCTTCCCATCATCGAACCGATGGCAAGCAGGGAATCGTAGTCGATGGGGGTATCGATGCAGGCGGCGGGAATGCAGCCGCCCGAGGGGCCGCCCGTCTGTGCCGCCTTGAACTTCTTTCCTCCCGGAATGCCGCCGCCGATTTCTTCCACGATCTCGCGCAGCGTCGTTCCCATGGGGACTTCCACCAGACCGACGTTCGTGATCTTTCCTCCGAGCGCAAAGACCTTCGTTCCCGAAGAGGTCTCCGTTCCGATGGAGGAGAACCATTTCGCGCCCTTCATGATGATGGGGTTGATGTTTGCCCAGGTTTCCACGTTGTTCAGAATGGTCGGTTTCCCGAACAGACCTTTGACGGCGGGGAAGGGGGGACGGGGACGGGGTTCTCCGCGGTGTCCCTCGATGCTCGTCATGAGCGCCGTTTCTTCACCGCAGACAAACGCACCTGCCCCGAGGCGGATCTCGATATCGAAGTCGAAGCCGCTTTCTAAGATGTTTTTTCCGAGCAGACCGTATTCCCGCGCCTGACGGATGGCGATCTCCAGACGATGCACGGCGACGGGATATTCCGCGCGGACGTAGATATAGCCCTGATGCGCGCCGATCGCATAACCCGCGATGGTCATTGCTTCGAGCACGCAGTGAGGATCGCCCTCAAGGACGGAGCGGTCCATGAACGCACCGGGGTCGCCCTCGTCTGCGTTGCAACAGACATATTTCACTTCGCCCTGCGACGCCTTGGCAAACGCCCATTTGCGTCCCGTGGGGAAGCCCGCGCCGCCCCGTCCGCGCAGGCCGGAAGCGAGCATTTCGTTGATGACGTCGTCGGGCGTCATCGAGGTGAGTACTTTTTCGACCGCGGCATAGTCGCCCGCCGCAATCGCCTCCTCGATGTCTTCCGCGGCGATCACGCCGCAGTTTCTCAGCGCGATGCGCATCTGCTTTTTATAGAAAGGCGTCTCGCCGAAGGGGATCACGCTTCCGTCTGAAAGCACGGTTCCCCGGTACAGCAGATCTTTCACGATCTCTCCGCCTTTGACGAGGTGCTTCTCCGCCACCGTCTTGACGTGTTCCGGGGTCATCTGTGCATAAAACGCGCCCTCGGGGTAAACAATCATGATGGGGCCGAGCGCGCAGAGTCCGAAACAGCCGGTCTTTACGACAAGCACATCGTGTATCCCGAGTTCCTCCAGGGACTGCTCGAGCTGTGCGATCACTTTCATGGAGTGAGAGGAGGTGCATCCCGTTCCGCCGCAGACGAGAACCTGTTTGCGGTAGCCCGTCTTTCCGGCGAGCGCTTCTCCCTGTTCGCGTACGGTGCGGCGCACCTGAATGAGTTCTTCTTTCGCCTTGCGAATGGCGTCGAGCTCTTTGACCGTCATTGCTCTTCCCTCCTGTATTGATCGAGGATGTCCTTGATTTTTCCCGGCTCGAGTTTTCCGTACACTTCTTCGCCGACCATCATGACGGGAGCGAGCCCGCATGCGCCGACGCAACGGCAGGAATCGATGGAGAACAAGCCGTCCTCCGTACATTCTCCGCATTTGATGCCGAGCTGTTTTTCCACTTCCGCAAGGATCTTATCCGATCCCTTGACATAGCATGCCGTTCCCAGGCAGACGCTGATTCGGTGTTTTCCCTTGGGTTTGAGGGAGAACTGCGAGTAGAAGGTGACGACTCCGTACACCTCCGAGAGAGAAATGCCCAATCCCTCCGCGATCGTCTTCTGTACGCCGATCGGAAGAAATCCGTAGATCGCCTGCGCCTCTTGCAAAATGTGCATGAGACAGCCCGGTGTTTCGCGCGAGGACTCGATGACGGCCCGCAGTTTTTCAGCCTGCTCCGCCGTGCCGCACGCATTGCAATGTTCCATCTTCAACCTCCATATCGTAAATCGAAATCGCCGCGTTTTCCACAAAAAACCTCCTCCATGAGCGGGGCGGCATTCCATTGACTGAATTATAGCATATTTGCAGAAAAATGACAAGCTATTTTATAATTGACGATTCATGTCAAAAAAAGACATTTTTCATCAGGAAAATCGCCGCGCCTGATAATTTTCTCAAAGGCGGAAAAGAACGGTGAAAAAAACGAAATAAATTGACTTTTCTTTTTATTTGTGATAGAATGAGGCATTCTTTGTGTCATAAGATATACAAGACGGAGACAGAATTCTATTATGAAACTTGATAAAAATAATTTTTTGCGGGATATCGATGCAATGCTGCATGCGGATGCCGAAAGCGATCTCGCCGCTGCAGATAAAAAGGAGCTTTACAATGCGCTCTCCAAGACGGTCATGGCGGGCATATACGATGACTGGAAGCGGGAAAAGCAAGCGGATAAACGGCGCTGCGCCTATTTTTCCGCGGAATTTCTCGTGGGCAGGGCGATCTATTCCAATTTGCTCAATCTGGGGATCTGGGAAGACGTGAAGGACGCACTCGCGTCCGTCGGGGAGGATCTCAATCAGTTTGAGGAAGTAGAGGATGCTGCCCTCGGGAACGGCGGTCTGGGACGCCTCGCCGCCTGCTATCTCGAAAGTGCGGCGAGCATGGATATTCCGCTCGACGGCTACGGGATCCGCTATCGTTACGGGCTTTTCCGTCAGAGTTTCGTCGACGGATATCAGCATGAGGAGGGCGACGACTGGCTTCGCTGGGGGGATCCGTGGAGCGTGCGCGTCGAGCGCGATGCCGTGACGGTCTCATTTTCCGACCTGAAAGTGCTTGCCGTTCCCTACGATATGCCCGTGTTCGGATATCGGAACGGCGTCGTGAACACACTGCGGCTGTGGCAGAGCGAGCCGCTGCGCAAGTTTGATTTCGCCGCCTTCAACGAAATGAAGGGGGATCGGATCGCCGTCGAAAACTTTACGGCGAGCAAGATCACCGACGTGCTCTATCCCAACGACAACACCATGACGGGCAAGATGCTGCGCCTTCGCCAGCAGTACTTTATGGTGAGCGCCTCGCTGCAGGATATCATAAACAAATACAAGCAGAGCGGAAGGGCGCTGTCTGACCTGCCCGCGTATCGCTGTTTTCAGCTCAACGATACGCACCCCGTCCTTGCCATTCCCGAAATGCTGCGCATTTTGCAGGCAGAGGGACTTTCCTTTGAGGACGCATTCGGTGTCTGCGCAAAGTGTTTCAATTTTACCAATCATACGATCATGGCGGAGGCGCTTGAAAAATGGGACGCCCTCGCTCTTTCCGATCTGCTTCCCGATGTATATGAGCAGATCGTCAAGTGTCAGCAGAAGCTGGAACGGGAGGCGGGAGCGGAAGCCGAGAAATACTTTATCATCCGCGACAACGTCATTCATATGGCGAACCTTGCGATCTATGTCTGCGCCAAAGTGAACGGCGTGGCGGAGATCCATACGGGGATCCTCAAAGAACGCACTTTCCGCAACTGGTATGTGCGTTATCCGGAGAAATTTGAGAACATCACGAACGGGATCACCCCCCGCCGCTGGATGCTTCTGAACAATCCCGAGATGGCGAAGCTGATCGACAGCAAGATCGGAACCGCATGGCATACCGATCTGGCGCGGCTTGCGGAGATCCGTCCGTTCATCCCGTCGATCCTGCCCCGTTTTCGGCAGATCAAACGCGACAACAAAGCGCGCCTCGCCCGCATGATCGCGGAGAAGGAAAAGATCGAGATCTCTCCCGACTTTATTTTCGACGTGCAGGTCAAGCGGCTGCATGAGTATAAGCGTCAGCTTTTGAACGCCTTTTCCGTGCTCTGGTTTTATTACGGGATCAAAGAGGGAAGAATTGCCGATTTCCCGCCGACCGTCTTTTTGTTCGGCGCCAAAGCTGCTCCGGGCTATTATAACGCCAAGGGGATCATCAAGTACATCAACGAGATCGCCGCGCTCGTCAACGGAGACGAGGCGGTGGCGGATCGCATGAAGGTCGTATTTGTTCAGAATTATAACGTTTCCTATGCGGAGCGCATCGTCTGCGCGGCGGATGCCTCGGAACAGATCTCTATGGCAGGCATGGAGGCGTCCGGAACGAGCAACATGAAGTTCATGCTCAACGGAACGGTGACGCTCGGTACGATGGACGGTGCAAACGTCGAGATCTGCGAAGAGGCGGGCAAGGAAAACAACTATATCTTCGGGGCAACAGTGGAGGAAGTCGACGCGGTCAAACGCTATTACTGTCCGCGCGAGATCCTTGCCAATAACCCCGAACTCAGGCGTATTGCGGAGACGTTGCGCGACGGGACCTTCCGCGACGAGAGGGGAATGCTCGCCAAGCTTTACGACAGCCTTGTCAATGACTGCGACGCGGACCGGTATCTCGTACTGTATGATTTTGCGGATTATGTCCGCGTCAAGGAACAGTTGCTGCGCGATTACGGGAGCGAGGAATTTGACAAAAAGTGTCTGATCAATCTTTCTTCGTCGGGGAAGTTTTCGGCGGATCGTTCGGTGACAGATTACGCAAAGCTTATTTGGAAGTTGAAGTAAGACAAAGAAAAGAGACCGGCACATTGCGAGCCGGTCTCTTTTGTGTTGTTTAAGATTCAATCGAGCAGCGCGATCGCTTCGATTTCCGCAAGCGCTCCCTTGGGAAGCGCTTTTGCCGCAATACAGCTGCGCGCGGGTTTGTTGGCAAACCAGCGGGCATAAACTTCGTTGAAAGCGGAAAAGTCGTCCATTTCGGCGAGAAAACAGGTAGTTTTCACGACTTTTTCCAGTGAAGAACCTGCTGCCTCGAGAACGGCGGCAAGGTTTTTACAGATGCGCTCCGTCTGTTCACGTATTCCGCCTTCCGCAAGTGTTCCCGTTTCAGGATCGAGAGCGATTTGTCCGGAAGTGAACAAAAGCCCTCCTGCCATGATCGCCTGACTGTATGGCCCGATTGCGGCGGGCGCCCGGTCTGTTGCAATAAATTTCATCTTGCCGTCCTCCCATATTCAGCTGATTTTAAATCCGGCGTTCGCCAGTTCGGTTTTGATCTGCGCAATGTGCGCGGTGTCGCGGGTCTCCATGTCGATGCGCAGGAAACAGCCGATGACGTCGCTTCCCGCATTGGCGTGTTCGTGATGCACGCCCGTCACGTTTGCGCCACAGTGGGCAATGATCTGCGAGACGGCGACGAGCTGTCCCGGTTTGTCGAGCAGTTCCACGTTAAAGGTGCATTGACGCCCTGTCATGAGCAGGCCCCGCTGAATGACGCGGCTCAGGATCGTGACGTCGATGTTGCCGCCGGAGATGAGACAGCATACGCGTTTTCCTTTCAGGAAGGGAAGTTTGTGCGAGAGCACGGCGGCGAGCGATGCCGCGCCCGCGCCCTCCGCGATCATCTTCTGTTTTTCGATGAGCGCGAGGATCGCCATGGCGATCTCGTCGTCGGTGACGGTCACGATATCGTCGACATAACGGCTGCAATAGTCGAATGTCAGCTCTCCCGGCTGTTTTACGGCGATCCCGTCTGCGATCGTGGAGACAAAGGGAAGGGTTTCGCGCCTGTGGTCGCGCACCGAGTTGAACATGCTCGGCGCTCCTTCCGCCTGAACTCCATACACTTTTACGTTCGGATTGATCGATTTTACCGCAAAGGCAACGCCTGCGATCAATCCTCCGCCGCCTACGGGGACGACGATCGCATCGACGTCGTCGAGCTGTTCCAGGATCTCCGCACCGATGGTCGCCTGCCCTTCGATGACCTGCTCGTCGTCAAAGGGATGGATAAAGGTATAGCCTTTTTCGTGCTGCAGTTCGACTGCCCGGTTATATGCGTCGTCGTACACGCCGGGGACGAGGCAGAGCTGCGCGCCGTAGCTCTTGGTCGCCTCTACTTTGGAGATGGGCGCCCCCTCGGGAAGGCAGATGAGAGAAAAGATGCCGTTCTTTTTTGCCGCAAGTGCGACGCCCTGTGCATGGTTGCCCGCGGAGCAGGCGATCACGCCCCGCCGCTTTTCTTCGGGAGAGAGCAGGGCGATCTTATGATAGGCGCCGCGGATCTTGAAACTTCCCGTCTTCTGTAAGTTTTCCGTTTTGAGAAAGATGTGATATTCTTCGGAAAGTCCGTTAGTCTGCACGACTTCCGTTTTGTAGATCGCTTCGGAGAGAATGGAGCGGGCGGCTTGGATTCTTTCGCGTGTAAGCATGATATGTCCTCGGAAAAGTGGATTGAAAAAATTATAGCCTGTTTTTCGGCGTTTGTCAATGAAATGGCGAGGGGAAAGGCTCCCGGAGGGGAGGCGGTCATTCTGCGGAAAGCGGCGGGCGGATCCTTTCGAAAATGATATTGTCACAGTACCGAAGGGCGTATGCCGCTTCTTCTTCCGTGCGGACGGTCCACGCAAGGCGGAGTTTGCGGAATTTTTCCGTCGCGCGGTTGGGACAGTCCGAGAAACAATAACTGATGAAGTCCGGTTTTACGAATCGATTGAAGGCAAGTCGTGCAAGCAGAGCGCTTTTGGTCCGATACAGGAAGGGCGAGGGAAATTCCGCCTTGCCGTAGCGTCCTTTGGCGAGGATTCCGCAGGGAAGGTCGGGACGAAGGCGTTTGAATGTTTTCACATAACGCGGGTCGAAAGATTGAATCGCGATCGCGCCGGAATAGTCGGAGAGCGCATCGGCAATCGCGCGGAGATAGGCTTCGGAATCGGAGACGGGCGCGCGCTTGATTTCGAGCAGGACGGGAACGCGTCCGCCGATCAGTTCGAGAAATTCCGGAAAGAGCGGCACGGGTTCCTCCGTGTCCGAAAGGCGCAGCCCGCGCAATCGTTCGGGGTCCGAATCGCTCACAAGACCCTCCGCGCCCGTCATGCGGGGCAACTCGTCGTCGTGCATGAGGAAAAGCGTGCCGTCCCGCGCGGGACGGACATCCGTTTCGATGGCATAGCCTGCATCGATCGCAGCGCGGAAGGCGGAGAGGGAGTTTTCCGGGATGCCGTCTCCGTGCAGTCCGCGGTGAGCAATGGGGATCGTTTTCAAAAAATCCGTTTTCATGCCGCTATTGTATCAAAAGAAAAAACAATTTGCAAGAGCGGTTGCAAAATTCGGAAAAATTGTTTATAATGTCTTTGAAAAGGAACAAAAATATGGCGAAACCCAATCGGAATCTGAGAAATTTCTGTATCATCGCACACATCGATCACGGAAAAAGCACGATCGCAGACCGGATCATGGAATTTACGGGACAGGTCAGCAAACGCGACATGGAGGAACAGCTCCTCGACAGCATGGAGATCGAGCGGGAGCGCGGGATCACCATCAAACTGACGCCTGTGCGGATGTACTATACCGCGCTCGACGGAGAGGAATACGAGTTCAATCTCATCGATACGCCGGGGCACGTGGATTTTACTTACGAGGTCAGCCGCTCTCTCGCCGCCTGCGAGGGGGCGCTGTTGGTCGTGGACGCGACGCAGGGCGTGGAGGCTCAGACGCTCGCCAACGTTTATCTTGCGCTCGACAACAATCTCGAGATCGTGCCCGTCATCAACAAGATCGATTTGCAGTCGGCACGGGTGGAAGAGGCCAAGAAGGAGATCGAGGAAGTCATCGGGCTGGATACGGAGAACTGTCCCTGCGTTTCGGCGAAAGAGGGGACGAACATCCGTGACATCCTTGAGGCGGTGGTGCACTGCGTCCCTCCGCCGGACGGGGATACGGACGCCCCGCTTTCTGCGCTGATCTTCGACAGCTATTATGACAATTATAAGGGCGTCATCTTGTTCGTGCGCGTCAAAGACGGCACGGTGAAAGCGGGGGATAAGATCCGCACCTTCCTCTCCGAAAAAGTTTACGAGGTGACGGAGGTGGGGGCCTTTGCGCCGCATCTGCAGCCCAAAGGCATGCTGGCGGCGGGAGAGGTCGGCTATCTGGCGGCGAGCATCAAGTCCATTGAGGATGTTGCCGTGGGCGATACCGTGACGGGGGCGGAACGGCCCGCCGCGCAGCCCCTTCCGGGATATAAGAAGGCGCAGCCCGTCGTGTTCTGCGGGATCTATCCGCTCGACGGCAGCCGCTTCACCGACCTTCGGGAGGCGATTCTCAAACTCAAACTCAACGATGCGGCGCTTACCTTTGAACCGGACAATTCGGTTGCGCTCGGATTCGGGTTCCGCTGCGGTTTTTTGGGGCTGCTGCATATGGAGATCATCCAGGAGCGCATCGAGCGGGAGTTTAACCTCGATATCATCACGACGGCGCCCTCCGTGAGTTATCTCGTGCACAAGACAGACGGGAGCGATCTGTTTGTGGACAATCCCTCTCATCTTCCGCCCCCTTCGGATATCGAGAGCATGGAGGAGCCGATCGTCAAAGCGGAGATCTACTCTCCGCCCGACTATCTCGGCGCGATCATGGAGCTCTGTCAGGACAAGCGGGGGACGTTTCGGGACATGACCTATCTCGACGAGCGGCGGGTGCGCCTGGAGTACTTCCTTCCGCTCAACGAGATCGTGTACGATTTCTTTGACGAGCTCAAATCCCGCACGAAGGGATATGCGAGTTTTGACTACGAACTGACGGGTTATCAGAAGAGCAAGCTCGTCCGTCTGGATATTTTACTCAACGGGGAGGTCTGCGACGCGCTCTCGACCATTGTGCACGAAGGGCGCGCCTATGCCCGCGGGAGGATGCTCTGCGAGAACCTGCGCGATGCGATTCCCCGCCAACTCTTCGAAATTCCCGTTCAGGCGGCGGTCGGGGGAAAGATCATCGCGCGGGAGACAGTGAAAGCAGTCCGAAAGGACGTGCTTGCCAAGTGCTACGGGGGCGATATCACAAGAAAGAAAAAACTGCTCGAAAAGCAGAAGGAGGGGAAAAAACGGATGCGGCAGATCGGAACCGTGGAAGTCCCTTCCGAAGTGTTCATGGACATTCTCAGGACCAACAAGGACAGAAAGACAAGATGAAAAGCTTCGACGAACTTGTGTACGAATACCTTCTCGCCGTTCCCGCGGGAAAAGTCGTCACCTACGGGCAGATCGCTTGCGCGCTCGGACGTCCGCGTGCCGCGCGCGCAGTCGGGAGGGCGCTGCACCGCAATCCCGCCCCCGTCCGGATCCCCTGTCACCGAGTCGTCAACCGCGAGGGAAGACTGGCGCCCGCGTTCGCCTTCGGCGGAGAGGAGACGCAGGCTGCGCTCCTGCGTGCGGAAGGGGTGGAGGTGCGCGGCGGATTCGTCGACCTGGCGCGCTGTTTATGGAGAAACTGATGGCGGGTATTTATTTACACATTCCCTTTTGCAGGCAGAAATGCACGTATTGCGATTTTGTTTCCTTTCCCAACCGCCTCGATGTGGCGGAGGCCTATATGGCGTGTCTGATCAGGGAAGCGGAACGCCGCGGAAAGGAATTGGAAAACAATGTCTTTGAAAGCGTCTATCTCGGAGGCGGAACGCCTTCCGTCGTCGATCCCGATTATATTTATGCGGTGATGAAACAGATCACGAAATCTTTCCGTCTTACGAAAGATCCCGAGATCACCATCGAACTCAATCCCGGGACCGTCAGCGAAAAAAAGATCGAGACCTATCGCCGTGCGGGCATCAATCGGTTCTCCGTCGGGTTGCAGACGGCGATCGACGCCCAGCTTGCCGAGTTGGGGCGCATCCACAACGTACAGGATTTCCTCTATTGTGCTTCCCTGCTCAAGGGAGAGAATTTTTCGGCAGACATCATGCTCGGGCTCAAGGGGCAGACCAAAGAAGATGTCCGCAAGAGCATCGAAGTCGCCGCGCTGGGCGGAGCGAAGCATATTTCGATGTATGCGCTCACTCCCGAAGACGGAACGCCGATCTATACCGACTATCTCAACGGAGAACTGCCCGACGGGGACGAGGTGGCTGAGCTCTACGATTTCGGGAGAAAGCTGCTGCGGCAGAAGGGGTATTTCCGTTATGAAGTCAGCAACTTTGCGCAGAAAGGATATGAAAGCCGCCATAATCTCAATTACTGGCGGCGGGGAGAATACATCGGGCTGGGCGTTTCGGCAAGTTCCTTCTTTTTCGGAAAGCGCTTTACGAATACCTTTGATCTCGACGAGTATATGAAGTGCATTCTTTCCGGTGTTTTTCCCGTCATCGAGAGCGAGACGGTGTCGGAGCAGGACGCAAAATTTGAGTTTGTCATGCTGGCGCTCCGCACCGTTCGCGGACTTTCCGCGCGGGAATACAGAGCCGCGTTCCACAGCGATTGGAAGACGGATTTTTCGGATGGATATGCCAAGACGAGGAAATATTTCGCGGAATCGGGGGATCGGACGCGGATCCGCGGGGAATATCTCTATGTGCAGAATCAGATTCTGGCAGAATATATGAATTGATTCAGACGACGGTAAGGCGCACGTCCTCTTTATGTTCGGTGCAGACGCACAGGACCGCGCCCTCCGCTTCGAAATGCCGCAGACAGGCGGAGACGGGCGCGCCCGCGAAGGAAAGCACTCCCGCCTCGTAGCGCAGTGCGGGCAAGAGGGAGCAGAGGCGTTCTCCGCGGAATTTCACATACGCTTCCTTTGCCGTCCAGAGCGTGAGGAAATCTTCTTTTCGTTCTGCCTGCGACAGGCGCGCGGCGATCGCTTCGCAGCGGATCGGGCGGCGGAGCTCCGCATCCAGCCCAATTTCTTGTTTGCAGACGGCAAGCGCAAGCAGCCCGCCGCTGTGAGCGAGGCTGAAGCGGAGAGGATTGTTTGAAAGGCAGGGTTTTCCCGCGGGCGAGGAGCACAGCTCTGCTTCGATGCGGTAACGCTCGGAGAGGATATGGCGAAGGAAGTTCCTGCTCTGCTGCTGCGGCGCATGAGTGAGGTAGACCGAGATCATAGCTAAAGTATAACACAAACGGGAGGAAATGTAAATGACGAGAGCGGAACGGGCAAAAGAATATTTTTTGTCGGGGAAAAACTGTGCGCAGGCTGTTGCACTTGCGTTTTCGGATTTGCTTGAATTGCCGGAGGAAACCGTTATGGCGGCGACGCTTCCGCTCGGCGGCGGGCTTGGACGGCTGAAAGAGACTTGCGGCTGCGTTTCGGGCGGGGCGGTCGCACTCGGGTTGCTCTTTTCGGAGCGTTCCAAGGGGGAAATCTATGCGCTTGTGCGGGAGTTCGGAGGGAAGTTCCGCGAGCGGAACGGAAGTCTCAACTGTGGGGAATTGCTGTCGCGATCGGCTGAAGGAGGGCCCAAAAAACCTCCTTGTGCCGAGCTGGTGTACGGAGCGGCGGAAATTGTCGAGGACATTCGGATTCGGGAAAGCGCTCAATAAAAAAACCCGTCGGGATCCGACGGGTAAGGGATGCGGAAGCATCCTTTTTTTATTCTTCCGAAAAGCCGGATTCCCGGCGTTTGCGCTCTGCCTTCAGAAGTTTCTGCGACTGGACGATCATATAGATGCCGAGCGCAAGGATGAGGAGGCGGACGACAATGGCGGCGCCGAGCAGAAAAAAGCTCCAAAGGCCGCCTGCGGCATATTTCAGATTGGCGGTATGGATGAGAATGACGATGGAGGCAAGCGTATCCGCATAGGAGAGGAATTTGCTTGCGGCGATCAGCGGATTCTGCTGGCGGTGCACCCGACGCACGTTGCTGACCGTCGACACCGTTTTGACGGCGAGTTTGACGACGACCACGATGTTGCGCAGACTCTGCAGGGCGAGATAGATGGCGTTGATCCAGATGACGGCGGAATAAAACCGCGGCGCGATCCCGTCCGTGTTGAGGATCTGGACTTCCTGCACGACGAGGGCGGAGAGCAGGAGCACGAGAATGCCGTCGAACAGAAAGACCCCGCATTTCTGCGCATAGGTGGCGGGAGGGCGGCGGAAAAAATACTCCTTGACGCTGTAATAGAGGGTAAAGAGCCTTCCGACGGCGAGGAGCGAGAAGTAGAGGAGAGAGGCGACATACCAGCGCAAACTGCTGATCGCGCTGAAGACGAGATAGACGCAGACGAACCCGAGGTCGAACAGAAGTCCTATCAGCAAAAAAAGAAGGGCCCTTTTGTCATAGTCCTTCATGAATTTGAGCGCGATACTGCCTCGCTCTATGAGTTTCCGACGGGTTTCTTTTTTCACGGGGTCACCTGTTAGCCGATGCAGATCTTGGTGGAAGGGGCGCGCTCGCTCAGGATTTCGGAGATGGAGTATGCCGCGCTCGCAATGTAGACCGTTGTGCCCTGCGCGGCGGCTTCTTTCACGTATTCCAGTTTTGCGCGTGCTCCGTTTGCACCCGCTCTCGAGGAACCGACACAGCATTTTTTGAGCGACTCGATGTTTTCGAGCAGTTCGTATGCATCTTTTCCTGAGATGCGCGGAATGAGGGTGGACGGGTTGTCGGGCTCAGCGTAGATGCCGAATACGCTGGTCAGAATGAGCAGAACGCGGGCGCGGACGAGACAGGCGATGCGCGCGGCGGTTTCGTCATTGTCGACACATTCGAATACCCGCGTCCGTTCGTGCGCGAGGGCGAGAATTTCCAAACGACGGTTTTCTTCGTTGGAGACGGCGTCGTTGTAATTGACGATGGGAATGGCGTTTTGGTCTCTGCAACGCAGCAGAAGTGATTTGAGATGTTCACTCTTTTTTTCGTCGTTGAAGTGCTGATGCTCTACCAAAACCTGCCGCACAGACCATTTCGGATCGATGAACTGACGGTAAGTCTGCATCAAAATTGCCTGCCCTTGTGCGGCGTAGTCTGTCTTTGCCTGCTCGTCGCTCAGTTCTTTTCCGTTGCGGGAAAGATAGTCGAGCCGTCCGATCTCTGTGGCGCCGCTGGAGACCCAGATATATCCCGGGCGGAGTTCGCGCGAAAGGCGTGCGACTCTTGTATAGTCGATCATGCAATCTTCTCGGTCAATGAGTGCCATCGAGCCGATCTTTCCGACGAGTTCCGTATCAAAGGTTGCCATATTTTATGTCTCCCGTTGTTTCATCATAACATGAAATGGCGAAAATTGCAAATAGTTTTGTTATGAAGAAGTTTTTTGCCGCCGTGTTTCTGTTCGCCTGTCTCTTTCTCTCCGGGTGTCGGGTGGAAGAGATGGGCGATCTTGGCGAAGTCTCGCGCCCGTATGCGGGGGAATACCTTTGTACCAAACTGATCCTGAACGGAGAAGACCGCCTTTCGCAATTTGAGTTTGTCCGTCTCGTGCTCGGACGAGACGGACGGTTTGAGCTCTCGTGGAGAGATCCGTCGGGCGGAAACGGAACATATGCCGGGAGCTATGCGCTTGCCGCAGGCGGGAGAGAACTCCTTTTTACCGCAAAGGGAGAGCGGACGGAACGGACCTTTTGCGCGTTTCGGGAACACGGTGCCGTGACGGCTGCTTTCTGTACGGGCGGCAGATTAATATGCGCAGAGTTTTCTTTGCCTTGAATTACCATAGTTCGAGCGGGTCGAACCCGTAGACCTGCACAATTTCGAAATAGGGGGAGTTTGCGATATCCCGTGCCGTGACGACGGGACCGCCGTCCGAGTCGATGTCGAATCCGAAATAACGGTATGCCGACCAGACGAGATGGCTGCAGTGCGTTGCGGCGACGTCCGCTCCCTGATCTTTGGGAATGGTGAATCCCACAAGAAGGGAATAGGGGACATCATAGAGGTGTTCCGCCGCCCACGCCGCGATTTCGGCGCGCTCCTCTTTTCCGGCATATTCTTCTTTCAATCGGAGCACGATGAAGTTGGAGGCGCTTCGGAACCATCCGGCGCTGCCGAAGCTGCTGTTATAGCCCAACGAGACCGACTCGAGGGTGGTCTGTGTCTTTGCATTCGTAACGATCGCAGCGTGTCCGTTTCTCCAGCCGAAGGTGTGGCAGGAGGAACTCACGAGGACGTCTCCGTCCTCAAGCGGAGCGACGGGGGCGGTGTAGTTGGCGACAATGTCGTGCATGGTCGTATCCGCCGCCTCAACGTGCGCGACCTCGCCTTCATAAAAGAGTGCGTCCTGAAAGGTAAGAATGCGTTCGGGCTCCGTACCGAGCGCGTCGAGCGCAGCCCTTCCCAGTCCGGTCTGCCGGTACAGAAGCTCGTAATCCGCATCGCTCCACGTCTCCTGCGCAAGCACAGAAGTCAGATCTTCCCGTGCGTAGGAGGGAAGAATACGCGCCGTCCTGTCGGCAAGCCCTTCGCAGACGGCGAGAAAAAACGCCGCCGCAGTCAGAACGGAAAGCAAAGCGGTGAATATGGCGAGGATTACGGAACAGATCTTACAGAATTTCAAACGAGGCTCCTTTTTAACGCATTTTTGCCTGCGGGTAAAAAATGCAGGCGCCGCGGGTTCCCCGCGGCGCCGTTTCAGTCGTTGATGTTCTTTTGCTTTTCGTTTTCGAACGGGGTGTTGTATAATTCCTTTTCATTCAGCCGGAACAGCGGAACGCCTTCGGGTGTAAAAGTCACCTTCATGACGTGCGCATGGCGGTTATGGTCGTTGAGCGGGTCGCCCGTGATCTTTTCGTAACTGCGGAAGTGGAGCAACGTGAGCTGCTCGTCTTCGTCGCCTTTGACAAAGCAGTTGTGACCGGGACCGAAAACTTTGAGGGATTCGTCCGTTTTGAGTACGGGATAGCGATCCTTTTCCCAGCTGCGCGGATCGAGCAGATCCGCGTTTTCGTCTGCGCGGAGCAATCCCATGCAATAGCAGGCGCCCGTCGCGGAAGCAGAGAAGGTGACGTAGATCTTACCCTTGTTTTTCAGAACGGCGGGTCCTTCGTTGACCCAGAAGCCGCCGTCCCGTTCCCAGTCATAGTCTGGGGTGGTGCGAAGCACCTGTACCGTTTTCAGCTTGGAGGGAGTCTCCAATTCGGCAATATAGAGGTTGGAAATGCCGTTGACGGTCCCCACTTTCTGCGCCCAAATGGCATACCATTTCCCTCTGTGTTCGAATACCGTCATGTCCAGCGAAAAATCGGTGAAGGAATAGGGATCTCCTTCCGCCGCCCGGATCATGCCGCCTTCTTCCCATTCGTCCCGCATGGGATCGTCCCCTTTGCAGACAAGCACATAGGGACGGATCTCCCAGATGTCGGGAAGTTCCCCCGCGGCAAAGTAGATCACCCATTTTCCCATGACATAGTGGATTTCGGGAGCCCAAATATGGCTCGCCATCCGTCCGCTTTCATGTTTTTTCCACAGGACGCGCGCTTTCGCGGAGGCAATTCCGTTTACGCTGTCTGCGCACCGAAGTTCAATATGGTCGTATGCGGGACAGGTCGCAGTGAAGTAGTATTTTCCGTCGGTATGTTTATAGAGATAGGGATCCGCGCGCTGAGGAACCAAAGGAGAGAGATAGATCATATTATATTTCCGCCTTTTCTCGTAATCACATTTATTTTAGCAGGGTTTTTATATAAAGTCAATATACCCGGGAAAAATTATCTCTTGTTTTTCCGCGGGACGAGCAGAACGTATGCCGCGGCGATCCCGACGGCGATGACGCAGAGAATGATCATGATGCTGATGCGAAGCGCGTCCGAGCTGCCCGATTCCAGCATCCCGGCGGTGACCTGTGCCGTGTAAAGGACGCCATCCTGCGTGTAGCAGGCGCGGAAAAGCCCGTCGCCTTCTTCGTAGATCTTGATGCGGATGCGCTCGCTGACAGTGACGCGCGTTCCGTCTGCCGAACGGAATACGATGCCTTCGTCGTTTGCCTTCAGGTAGCCGTAGCGGTACACATCGTCCTCGGGGGAAAGAGGGATCGTTTCGCTGAGGTAGGAAAGAGGGAGGTATCCGCGGATCGTGCCTTTGTCGGAGACATATTCCACATAGCCGTAGTCCATGCCGCCTGCGGCATCGGAAAGGATTCCGAGGAGGGTCGTTTCCGCAGAGCGGGGAAGCGATTCCGCCGCGAGTGAATCGGTCAGACAGGGATAGTAAAAGAGAGAGATCGCATTTGAGAGATAGCGCGCTTCCGGTTCTGTCTCCGTCCGTGTCACGGCGGTTTCGGTGCAGGCGGAGGCAGAGCAGAGCAACACGGTGCTCTCGTATCCGTTGCAGACGGCAACGAGACAGAAGGAATTGAGACGGGTCAGAAGCACGCCTTCGCTAAATTCCGTTTCGGTGTCCGTCCGAATCCTTCCGTGCGACAGATAGGAGAGAAATTCGCTGTCTTCCTGGAGCGAAGAGAGATCGATGCGCACGCCGACGGCATCGTTTTGCACCGTGACAAAGGAGAGCGACGCGCTGTCGTGTTCGGAGAAGATCTCCGTCCACGCATTTTCTGCCGCAATCGTGGAAAGCGTGGGGAAGGAAACGTCTTCCGAACGGACGATGAAATCTCCGTACTGGAAGTAGATCGAGCCGTCTTCAAATCCGAGGGCAAAGGAGACGGGATCCGGCGGGGCGGCGTTCTCTCCGCGGTAGACGAGGGAGTCGCCCGTCGCCGTCGCAAGCGCGGAGCCGTTTTTCATGAGCGTGCTGCCCGAAAGGCAGTACAGATTTCCTTCGTAGTCCGCGCGCAGGGAGGAGAACCCTGCGGGGAGAGTCCAGCCGTCCGTGACAAGTGTTCCGGTTGCATTGAAATCGGCAAATTCCGCTTCGGAATAGCGGTACACCCTGTTTTGATAGTCTGCGACATAGAGATTGCCGTACAGGTCGTTCGTAATCGCGACGGGAGAACCGGAGCGATTGAATTCCGCGAATCCGTCCTCCGCCACGCCGTAGGTATGTTCGGTGACGTAGTAGCACGTTCCGTACACACACGCGACGCCCGTTACCGTGCTCTGGGAAGTCTGCGTGTAGTAAGGGCTTTGTTCGCCCACGCGGTACAGAGAAATTTCTCTTCCGGCGCCGACCGCGATGATCTCTCCGTCCGTTGCCACACAGGAGGGCGCAACGGAGCAGGGGATGGAAGAATACTGTTTTTCTGCCATGTCGTAGACGAGCACGCGGGAATTTCCGCTGTCTGCGACGACGAGCAGATCGCCCGACTTTGCCGTTTCGCCTGCATCGGAAACGCGATTGAAAGAATCCGACCCCGCGCCGATTTCATATCCCGTATAGGCGGCGGAGCTACCGTCAAGTTTGAGTTCCCGCAAGGTGCTGTCCTTGATGCAGTACAGAGAATCTCCGTCTGAAGTGAGCGAGGTAAATCCGCTTCCCTCAAGCAATTTTGTTCCGGAGACGCCCAATTCTGCGCGGTAAAAGCCGTCTTCCGTCTGGGTGCCGTTGACGGTGTAATAGACGGTGTCGTCAAAGACGTAGAGCGCGGCGAGAGAATTGACGGGCGTGGTGCCCGCGAGCGTTGTGATCTGATGCCCGTAAGTTCCGTCTTCCGAATAAGGGTAATAGTGAACGGTAAAATTGATTGCGCAGTACAGCGTATCGCCGTAGATCATCATGCGCGGGGTGACGGTGGAGGAGTCGATCTCCCCGATCTTCGTCGCCTGTTCAAAGGAGAGGACAGCGTTTCGGTGAGAGATCGCATAAAACGTCGTGATGTTGTTGGCAACCGCTGCCGTGTAGAGAAGATCGCCCGAGATGAAGAACGTGGAGCAGGGAATGTTGCTCTGGATTTCCGCGCTGTCGTCGGTGAAGTCGTACAGATAGAGCTGCATGTCCTGATCGGAAAAGAAAAGCCTTCCGTCGTCGGTAAATTGCAGCTTGGAGATGGTACGCTCTTCTCCGTTTTTGATGTGGGTGTAACTGCGGTACTGTTCTGCCGCGCGGTCGTAGAGATAGAGCGTGCTTCCGTCTGCGACGGCAATATAATCCTCGCCGATCGCCGCGTCGGAAGGATTTTTCAAAGGGAGATATTGTTCGTAGCTCGAAGGCAGAAAAAGAGAAGGACCGCTTCCCGGATCCGTCTCTTCTGCCGATGCGGAAAATGCCGTGAGCGTAAAGGCGCCCGAACACAGCGACAGGGCGAGCGCCGCGCTGATCGTGAAAATCGCTGTTCGTTTCATGTGTACCATTATAACACGCGGGCGCGCAAAAAACAACCGCTTGCAAAAAAAGCTTATGAAATTTTTTTGAAAAAATTCGGCATATCGGAGCCCGTCTGTCAAGATTTTATGCTATGATAAAAAAGCAAACAAATGTTCGCATTATTTGACGGGGGAAATGTCGGTGGGATACGAATATATCAAAGTGCTGCTCTACGCTTACCCGAAGCTGAAGGAGTTGGCGGAAGCGATCGCGGCGGGCGCGGAGATCAAGGCGCTGCTTTCCTTCCGCTCTGCGGCAGATACGCAGAAACTGGCGGAAACGATTGCGGAGGAGATTGCGCGCAGCGAACAGCTTCTCGAGCTCAAGGAAAAAATGGACGCCGTATTGCGGGTATGCGGAGAAGAAGAGCTCTTTTTGCTCGAATATAAATATTTTCGCAGAACAAAAGAACTGAACTGCCGGTTTTCCGGGAAAGGTTTCTCGTGTTCCGAGCGCACCTATTTCCGCCGTCAGAACGCATTGTTAAAAAAACTTGCACTCTTGTTCCGTGTTCGTGTGATGTCCGAGGAGGATTTTCTGCGGGAGTACCGGAATTTCCCCGTCTTTCTTCGCGTCTACCGCGTTCTTCTCAAGGGAGAGGAGCGAAAGGTGGTTGGGAAACGTCGGACAAGACGGTTATATGCGGAACAATGCAGCAGTCAGAACTCCGCGGCATCGGGAACGGGGTTTCTTCTTCCTCTGAGAACGAAGATGGCGATCGCGGCGGCGGACAGCCCGATTGCGAGCAAGACGGCGGCGTGCGCACCGGTCAGGGAAGAAACGGCTTCTTCCGGTTTTTCCGCCGCGGGCGGTTCCTCGGGCGGAGAAAGGTAGTCGGTATTCCGTTCGAAGACAAGTTCCTGTGTGGCGGGGATGTAGTCGAAGACGCCGTCGCACAAGACGTAATAAAAGCGCGTCGTGCCGAGGTAGCTGGTTCCGTAATAGAGGAACGTGCGCGTGATGCGGTCGAACGAGCCGTTTCCCATCGCGGAGGAAGGAGCCCCCTCGATCACATAGGAGACGGCGAGCTCCAGCCGCAGATAGGGGCGCGCGGGCAGAAAATCCACAAGCTGCAGGTCTGCTTTCTTGCAGTATCCTTTCACCGCGAGATAGGGCGCCGCATCTTCGAAGTATTCCGCTTCATAGTATTCTTCGTCTTCGCCGAGGATCCGCACGTAGTAAGAGACGGGAAGCAGAAAGATTCCGCTTTCCTCGTTTTTTTCCCGATACAGCCAGACGTTTTCTGTTACCGCAACGGCATAGCGGGCGGTTTGAGGTTCCTCTTCGGCGCGGACGAAGAAGGCGGGCGCAGGCAAAATTGATCCGATGAGCGTCGCAAGAGCGGCGAAAAAAGGGAACATGCGTTTCATAGACGCTATGATAGCGCGGCCGCGTCCGCGTGAAAAAATTTATTTTATCGAAAATGAACGAAATTACGGAAAAAATCAGGCAGATCGAACGCGAACAGGAGCGTCGCAGCGAACACGACCATCTCGCCCGCTACAATACGGGGAAAAAACGGCACAAAAAACAGATCGCTTTTCATAAGTGCAAAAAGCGCAATCGCTGGGTATTTGGCGGAAACCGTTCGGGAAAGACGGAATGCGGGGCGGCGGAGAGCGTCTATCTCGCCCGCGGCAATCATCCCTATCGGAAAAACAGACCGGATCTGTTTGGTTGGGTGGTCTCGCTTTCCGCACAGGTACAGCGGGACGTCGCACAGAAGAAGATCTTGCACTATCTGCGCCCCGACTGGATCGCGGATATCGTCATGACGAGCGGCAGAAAGGATTCCCCCGAGACGGGGGTCATCGATCAGATCGTCGTGAAAAACGTCTTCGGCGGGACTTCCGTCATCGGGTTCAAGAGCTGCGATCAGGGCAGGGAAAAGTTTCAGGGCAGTTCGCTGGATTTCGTATGGTTCGACGAGGAGCCGCCGCGGGAGATTTACGAGGAGTGCGTGATGCGGGTGCTCGACCGCGAAGGAGACATCTTCGGCACCATGACGCCGCTCAAGGGGCTGACGTTTGTCTACGAAGAGATCTATCTCAATCGCGGAAACAATCCCGAGGTCTGGTATGAGTTCATGGAGTGGGCAGACAATCCCTTTCTTTCCAAACGCGAAATTGCGCGGCTGGAACAGTCTCTCGACGAGACGACGCTGCAGGCGCGCAAACTGGGCAGATTCTGCACCCGCGAAGGACTGGTCTACCCGGAATTTGACGAAAGCGTGCACGTAATCGAACCTTTTTCCGTCCCGACCGAGTGGCAGGATACCATTTCCATCGATCCGGGGCTGAAGAATCCGCTTTCCGCACACTGGTATGCCACCGATTTTGACGGCAACGTCTATGTCGTTGCCGAACACTACCGCGCGGGAGAAGATGTTGATTTTCATGCGAGGGCGCTGCATGAGATCAGTGACCGTCTCGGCTGGAAACGGGATGGCAGAGGGAGACTTTCCGCGCTCATCGATCCTGCCGCGGGACAGCGGACGCTTGCTTCGGCGAAGAGCGTTTCGGAATTGTTCTACGAACGGGGGATCCTCGTCAATCCTCGCGTCAACAAAGACGTGTTCAGCGGGATCGCACAGGTGAAAAGTTACTTAAATGTTGCAAACGGTCTTCCCAATTTGTACATTTTTTCCTGCTGCACCTGCCTGATTCGGGAATTTAAGGGCTATTTTTGGGGGAGCGGAGAGAGCCCCGAAAAGCGGGACGATCATGCAATGGACGAGTTGCGCTACTATCTGATGAGCCGCCCGCGTCCTGCAAGTTTGCATGAGGAGGAGAGCCCGGTGAAGCGGGACAAAGAACGGCGCATCCGAAGACTCAGACAGGGAGGGCGGCGCCCTTCCGGAGGCGGATAAAGGGGGGGGAATTGGAGGACAAACAGATACGGAAAGCCATTTTGAAAGTGGCGCTCGGTTATTCCGTGGAAGAAGTGACCGAAGAGTACAATATGGAGGACGGTCAGCTCAAGCTGATGAAGCGGCGGGAGACCAGAAAGGATATCCCTCCCGATCTCAAAGCGGTGAAGCTGCTGCTGGAAGACTGCGACTATGCGCAGCTGTCGGACGAAGAGCTGGAAAAGGAAAAGAAACGGCTGCTCATGCAGCTGAAGGAGGAGGAAGATGACGGAACATGAAAAGGAGCGCGCGCGGGAAGAGGCGCGCAAACATGCGCTTGCGCGGGAGATCACGGAAGATTTTCTTGAACGGCAGAGACAGCGGCGGCAGTTGGAGCGCGGCTGGCAGCTCGACATGAATTTTGTGGCGGGCAATCAGTTTTGCGACATTTCGCCCGCAGGGGAACTCGAGGAGGAGGATCCATCTTTTTACTGGCAGTCGAGACGGAGCTTCAATCACATCGCGCCGACGATCGACACACGGCTCGCGCGGCTTGCAAAAGTACGTCCGTCCCTCAACGTAAGGGCATTTTCGGACAGCGAAGAGGACATCAAGACGGCGCGGATCTGCTCCAACATTCTCAAATCGGCGAAAAATCGCATTGACCTCGACCGCGTGATCGCGCGTGCGACGCTTTGGTCGGAGACCTGCGGCACGGCGTTTTACAAGATAGTCTGGAATTACGAGGAGGGCAATGTTCTCGGTACGGACGATACGGGTCGGAAGATCTACGAGGGAGACGTGAACGTTGTGGCACTTTCCCCCTTCGAGGTGTATCCCGATTCGCTTACGGCAGAAAGCCTGGACGAGGTCGACAGCCTTATTCACGCCAAGGCGGTTTCTGTGGCGGAGATCAAAGAACGGTTCGGCGTGGAACTTGCGGGAAGGCGGATCGAAGAATTTTCTCTGCTGCCTTATTCCTCCGCGAGCGGCTGGAAGCGACCCGCCGACGGAGATTTTCGTCCTGCCGCCGACGGAAGGGAAATTTTGATCGAGCGGTATACCCGCCCGAGCGGGGAATACCCCGACGGGCGGCTGGAAATAGCGGCGGGGGAGGTGCTTCTCTACGAGGGAAGTCTGCCCTATCGCAACGGGGAGAAGGGCGAGCGCGTTTTTCCCTTTGTGCGGCAGACGAGCACGGAGTTGCCCGGAGCGTTTTTCGGTGCCTCCGTCGTCGACCGCATGATCCCCTTGCAGCGCGCCTACAACGCGGTGCGCAATCGCAAGCACGAGTTCCTCAATCGCCTTTCGATGGGAGTGCTTGCTGTGGAAGACGGTTCCGTCGATGCGGAGGAACTGGCGGAAGAGGGCATGTATCCCGGGAAAGTGCTCGTCTACCGACAGGGCGCCGCGGAGCCGCATTTCCTCGATTGCGGATCGCTTCCGTCCGAATTCGCGCAGGAAGAGGAGCGGATCTCCGCCGAGTTTATTCTCGTTTCGGGCATGAGCGAGATCTCGCGCAATTCCGCAAATCCCACGCACGTCACTTCGGCGACCGGATTGCAGCTGCTCATCGATCAGGATACCAACCGCATGCAGATGAGCGTGGAGAGTGTGGAACGGGCGGTCAAGGAGGTGGGCAGGCAGATCCTGCATCTGTATAAGCAGTTCGCCTCTGCCCGCCGTCTGCTTCGCATGACCGGAACGGGCGGGCATACCGAACTTTTCTACTTTGACGCGAGCGACATTTCGGCAGACGACGTGCAGTTCGATACCGAATATGACCGTTCACCCGAACAGATCAGAGAGGACATACTCTCGCTCTATTCGATGGGGCTGCTCAGAGACGAAAGGGGAAATCTGTCGGACGACACCCGAAACAAACTGCTGGAAGCGCTGGGTTACGGCTCGTTCGACAATGCGCGGGACATCTCCGCTCTCCATATTCGGAAGGCGGAGCGGGAAAACGTGGAACTGGCGCAACGCGACGTGGAGGCCGATGAATACGATGATCATGCCCTTCATCTGCTGGAACACACGCGCGCCCTGCTTTCGGGCGGGGAGGAAGACGAGGCGATCAAGGGGCGGATCCTGCGCCACATCCAAGCCCATCGCCGAAAAGGAGGATGACATGGAAGAGGAGAACGAAACGGCTGTCCGGCGGGAGGATCCGCAGGAGGTCCTGCCGGAAAAATTCAGGAGCGTTGAAGCCCTCGTGCACGCGTATGAAGCGCTCGAGGCGGAATTTACCCGTCGCAGTCAGAGGCTGAAGGCGCTCGAAGAGGAGAAAAAAAGCGCCCGGCCGCCGCAGGGGAACGGTCAGGAAGAGGCGCAGCTCTCCGCGGGTGCAGAGCGCGAGAGCGAGGAACTCTACCGCGCGGTCATGCAGAGCGAAGGAGTGCGGGCGCGCGTATTGAGCGACTACCTGAATTCGCTCAGAGGGGTCCCTCTGATGACGGGGGCGGGGGCAGGGGTGCCCGCTCCGTCAGACCGACCCGCATCCATCGCGGAAGCGGGCGCGCTTGCACTCGGATTTTTGAAATCAAAAAAATAAGGAGAAAAAGGCATGGTAACTACTTCAACGGCAGACAGTGTACTCAAATCGTATTATTTGGGCGTTGTGAGCGAACAGCTCGACCAGGCGGCGAATCCGCTGCTTGCGGCAATCAGGAAGACGACTTCGGATGTCTGGGGCAGAGACGTGCGCAAAGCGGTCCGTATCGGCGTGAACGGCGGCGTCGGCGCGGGGACGGAGGAAGGCGCTTTGCCGAAGGCGGGAGGAAACCGCTACGGGCAGCTTGTCGCCACTTTGAAAAATCTTTACGGGACGATCGAGATCTCAGACAAGGCGATCCGCGCGTCCGCCTCCAACGAAGGCGCATTTGTCAATCTGCTCAACGACGAGATGGAGGGATTGGTGAAGAGTTCTTCCTACAATTTCGGGAGAATGCTCTTCGGAGACGGAACGGGAACGCTTGCGACGGTATCGTCGGCGTCCGGAACGACGCTCACCCTGGACAGCGCGATCAACCTTGCCGTCGGAATGACCGTCGACGTCTATTCGGGCGAGACGTGCAAAGCGGAGGCGGTCTCCGTGACGGAGGTCGACTATGAAAACGGAAACGTTACGCTCGGCGGGGGAACGGAGTATGCGAAAGACGACATCCTCGTTATGCAGAACAGTTATGGTCTTGAATTGACCGGTCTGGGTGCGATTTTCAAGAGTACGGGCAAGATTTACGGGCTTGATCGTACGCAGAACCCCTGGCTCATCCCGTATATGAAGTCGGGAGTCGGCAGCATTTCCGAAGCGGTGCTGCAGAAGGCGATCGACAGCATTGAACAGCGCAGCGGCGGAAGGATCAACTTTATCGTCTGTTCGTACGGGGTGCGGCGCGCGCTGATCAATGCGCTCTCCGCCTACCGCAAGACGGACTCTCTTGACCTCGAGGGCGGATATCATGCGATCAATTTCAATTCCGTTCCCGTCGTTGCGGATCGCTTCTGTCCCGCGGGGACAATGTACCTGCTCAACACGGAGGACTTCGGACTGCATCAGCTCTGCGACTGGCAGTGGCTCGAGGGAGAGGACGGGAAGATCCTCAAACAGGTGGCGGGGAAGCCTGTCTATACCGCGACGCTCGTCAAGTATGCGGAATTGCTCTGCTATCGCCCCTGCGGACAGGGAATGCTTTCCGGGATCACCGAAAGCTGATCTGCGGGCAGCGAAGGGAGGAAAGTGAAATGAAAGTCAAACAAGTCGTTCGGCTGTCTGCCGAAACGCTCGGAAGAGAAGACCTTGTGGCGGCGATCGACGATCTGGAAGGGGAGCCGGAAGGGGAACTCGCTTCCCTGCTTCGCTGCTATAATCTCATTGAAAACGAAATTGCGCTCGACTATTTCCCTCTGCGTTGTCGGGAAACACTGCCTTCTTCGGCGGGAAAGATCGCCTTTTCGGCGTTTTCCTATGCCCCCGTCTCCGTTGCGAGCGCACAGGCGGAGGGCAGGGAACTGCAGTTCGGCTGTACGCAGCAGGCATTGTGTCTGTTCTCGCCCGTCGAAGAGGGGCAGAACGTGACAGTGGAGTATTGTTATTCTCCCGCGGAAAAAGAATGGGAGGACGACACGGCGTTTTCTGAGCGCATTTCCGCGCGGCTGATGGCCTTCGGAATTGCCTGCGAATATTGTCTTTCCCGCGGAAAGTTTGCGGAAGCGGCAATGTGGGAAAGCAAGTATCGCGACGCACTCAAAGCCGCAAATGCGGTGCGGAAAAAGCTTGCGATGCGATCGAGGAGATGGGTATGACGATTCAAAAAAACCTCAAAATTCCCATCTGTACGCGGCGAAGCGTACGAAAGGAGTTTGCGCTCTTCCGCGAAAAATCGGACGCAATTCCCGTTTTCGGGCTGCACGTAAAAGAGGAAGGCGATGCGCTGGTCTGTGCGGAAGGGCGGGAGGATCTCGGCGAGTTGCCCGACGGAACGCTTCGCCTTCTGCGGGCGGAGGGGCAGGCTCCCGCACTGTTTGCGGACCTCGGGGAAGGTTCGCTCGTACGGCTCAAAGACGAGACAGCATATTCTCTTCCCTGCGAGCCGCTTGAGCTGCTTTCCAAGCTGGACAAGAACGGAGCGGAGTGCTACGTTGCATTGACCGAAGAGGGCGTCTTTTTGCTCGGAGAACAGGCAGCACAACTGGAAGGCGTGCAGGGATGTTGCGGCGCCGTCCATCATGAACGGCTGTTTGTGGCAGATGGATTTCGGGTGCGTTTTTCTGCGCCTCTCAGTTCCGATTTTTCCGAAGGGTTGCAGGCAGGCGGCTATGTCGATCTGCCTTCCTCTGCGGGAAAAGTGCTTCATATGATTTCCTATAAGGAAAAACTGTTCCTTTTCCGCGAACAGGGCATCACGCTCCTGCGCGCCTCCGGAGACCCGCTCGGATTCAGTGCGGAGGCGATCCCCTACTCCTGCGGGAGGGCGATTCCCGGATCGTTTGCGAATTGTGGGAGGACAGTGCTCTTCCTCACGGAGAGCGGATTGTATTCCTTTAACGGAAATTATTGTTCTCTGCTGGAAGAGTGCGGAGCTGCGCATGTTTCGCGCAGTCACGCAATCGAAGCAGTGTCTGCGGACGGAAAATACTACGCAACGGTGCATGCTTGCGGGGAGGATTGTCTTTATTGTGTCGATCCGCTGCGCAAAAGAGGGCATTTCATCCGCGTGCGTCCGCAGTCGCTCGCGGGCGGGAGGAGGCTGCGCTATGTGCGGGACGGCAGATTGTATGCCCTGACGGAACGGGGCGCGGGAGAGCGGAGCTGTACCGTCGAGACCGAACTGTCTCTGTTCGGACTGTCGGAAGGGGAAAAGTTTCTCGACGGTCTGACGATCGAAGGCAGGGGCAACTTTTCCGTGTCGGCGAGCGCGGAGCGCGGGCTCTCCCGTCGGGTATGCGGAAAGGCGGGGGAACGGCTGAGCTTTTCCGTCCCTCTGCGCGGAAATGCCTTTCGGTTTCGCATTCGTACGCAAGACGAGCGGTTTCTTCTTCGTGCGGTCACGCTCACCGTGCGGGAGGCAGACGTATGACAATCGACATCATCGATCTTACTCAGGAGGAATATGCCGATCTGTCCGGCGTGCAGCTCGCCATGGTGACCGCGGCGCAGGCGAAAAAAAACGAGCTGTTGGCGGACGCGGAAAAAAAGAAGACGGAAATTCTTTTCAGCCTTCTGGAGGAAAACGTCGCACGTTCCTCTTTTCTGGAGGACAGACAGGAGGAAATCGATTTGCAGGCGCAACAGCAGATCGAGGTCGTGAAGGCGGATCTGCTCTATCAGCTCGCCTACGATACGATTGCGTCGGAAGGGAACGAATCGGGACCCTATCGCTATCCCGAAAATCCCAACTACAATCTCGCCTATCCGCAGCGCTTTCTGGCCGTGCGCTCCTATTACATGGATGTGACGGACGATCCGGACGCGCGATTGCAGGCTTATTCCATGGATACGCTTGCCCGTGCGTATCTGGGGGAATATTATCAAACGCTTTATGAGCTGCTCGCTTCTTACTGTTGACGCGAGGGCGGCCGCATCCGTTTGGATGCGGCCGTTTTTTAAGAGAACATGCAGGTATATTTTGCTGCGGAATTTCCCAAAGTATGGATATGAAGAGAGAGTCGGAGAATCCTTTGGGAAAGACAAGGGAAGAACGGGAGACCTGTTTCCCTTCCTGCGCGGGAGAACGGGTGCGGGAAAGGGAAGGGAACGGAGGAAAAAGATGACGGGGAGATCGCGGGAAAACTGCAACCGCAATTATATTGCCTATGTGAATTCCTTCGCTCCCCCGACCAAACATTTCAAGACCTGCGGGCGGGCATTCGGCGTAGGCGGACTGATCTGCGTTATCGGACAGTTTTTCCGCTGTATGCTGGAACTGTCGGGGCTGAGCGGAGACGAGCTTGCGGGCACCGTTTCCATTTTGCTCATTTTCCTCGGGACGTTTCTGACGGGACTCGGAGTATATGACCGGATCGGAAGAAACGCAGGCGCGGGAAGCATTGTGCCCATCACGGGATTTGCCAATTCGGTCTGTTCTCCCGCGATGGAATTCAAGACGGAGGGACTGGTCTTCGGCACGGCGGCGAAGATGTTCGTCGTGGCGGGGCCGGTGCTGGTGTTCGGCGTCGTCGGAGGAGTTGCCGTCGGCGTGCTGTATCGGCTGTTGGCGATCGCGGGAGTGGGATAAAATTTTATTGCAAACGGTTGTCAAACGGGCAGAAAGATGGTATAATAACGGTGAATTTCTTTAAGGAGTGACTGTTATGGCAAAGATTACGGCGGATACGCTGATCTCGGAGTGCCTCGAGCTCAATCCCGATGCCGCGGAGATCCTTCTTTCTGCGGGGATGCATTGCATCGGCTGCGCGATGGCGCACGGCGAGACGATT
The DNA here is from genome assembly GCA_944372525.1 of uncultured Clostridia bacterium. Taxonomy (GTDB): domain Bacteria; phylum Bacillota; class Clostridia; order Christensenellales; family Borkfalkiaceae; genus Gallimonas. The sequence continues at coordinate 201 of CALVZL010000040.1, read as the reverse complement.
GCGGAGGCGGTTGCCGTTCACGGCGAAGATCTCAGCGCGTTGCTCGAAAAACTCAACGAAGGCGTGGAGTAAATTCGATGAATTGTCAAACTAAGTGCAACAGTTGAAAAGATTTAGTTCGAATAAATCTTGCGGAGTATAGTAGTGCAAAACTTTTTTGGGCCTGGCGTTGATTAACGCCAGGTTCTTTTTTAATGTTGC
>CALVZL010000039.1 GCA_944372525.1 uncultured Clostridia bacterium | reverse complement strand
GCAACATTAAAAAAGAACCTGGCGTTAATTAACGCCAGGCCTAAGAAAGTTTTGCATTACCATACACCACAAGATTTGTTCATTGAAAATCTCTCTTTGTGTTGCACTTGATTTGACAATTCATCTATTTCCGTTCGGACACCGTCATGTTCGCTCCGTTCTCCGCAAGCCCTTGGGCAGATGATTCTTGATCCGACCGTTCACCGCCTTGCCGATTCCGATCGGATAGTCTCCTGCTCCCACAACACACCACCCGTTCTCCGAAAACGCCTCCACCGTTTCTCCGCAGAGATAGCGGATCGCCTCTCCTTCCGCAAGAGAGACAAAACGACGCACCTCCTTCCGCTTCAGGCTCATGGCAAGCGCATGAGCGGGCGTAAACCGCGTTCCTGCGCACCAGCCGAGAAAAACGCCCGCCCGCAGACAGGAAAGCCGCGTCTGAGGCATCTCCTCCGGAAGCGCAAAGAGTCTTTCGTCGCCCCGTCCTTCTTCGCCGTCTCCGGGAAGCGAACAGAGACGGAAGTCCTTCTTTTCCGCAAAAAAACCTTCGGAAAATTCAGAAAAGGCACGCGCCGCCGCCGGAGAGAGCGGTCCCCGCCGCGGAGAAAAGACCTGCGCGCCGGGCGCATCTCCCTCCCGACAGAACAGAGCGGCAAAATGCCCCTCCCCCTCAACACGATGCGGATAAAGTTTCTTCTGTTCAAGCAGATAAAAATCCGGATGCGCGCCGAGAAACCACGCGACCTGCTCTTCATCCTCTTCCTCGGAAAACGTACAGGTGGAATAGACCAATTTCCCGCCCGGGCGCAGCATTTCTGCCGCATTTCCCAAGATGGCACGCTGCCGCGGAACACAACGTGCGACATTTTCTTCGCTCCATTCTGCAATCGCCTTCTCTTCCCGCCGGAACATCCCCTCTCCCGAGCAGGGCGCATCAACGAGGATCTTATCGAAGGCGGCGGGAAATCGCTCGGCAAGAACGGACGGATCGCAATTTGTCACCATACAATTCGTCACGCCGAGCCGTTCCACGTTCTGCAAGAGGGCGCGCGCCCGCGGAAAGACGTATTCGTTGGCAACCAATACGCCTTCTCCCCGCATCGCCTGCGCGATCTGCGTCGTCTTTCCCCCCGGCGCCGCGCACAGATCGAGCACCTTCTCCCCCGGCTGCACCCCGAGAAGGGGAACGGCGCACATGGCAGACGGCTCCTGAGAATAAAAAAGCCCCGCAAAATGAAAGGGATGCGCTCCTACTTTTTCCTCCGTCACATAAAATCCGTCTTGTTCCCACGGAACGGGACGAAGCGAAAAGGGCGAGATCGCGGCAAATTCCTCTGCGGAAAGTTTCAGCGTATTGACGCGGATTCCCCGACAGACGGGTTCCTCGTAAACACGTAAAAAATCGGGGAATTGCTTCCCCAACCGATCGCGCATCCTCTTTTCAAATTCTGCGGGCAACTTCATGTGAGCTCCAGCGCCCCTTCCAGCGCGTCTAAAGAAATAAACGCCGCACCTGCCGTGATCGCATTCTGACAACGCACCTCTTCTTCCCCCCGCGCGATATACACATTGCATTCGGAAGGACGGGAGGTATAGCGTCCGCCCGAAGCAAAAATCGCCGCGACAAGTTTGCGGGAGATGTCGGTATCGTCCTCGATGTCCTTCGCAAAACAAAAAATTTTTCCGTCCAAAGACCCGCCCGCCTTACGCTTGCGCATGTTCTTATTGACGAACCGATAGAACTCCTCATGCGCACGGGCATGGCGTTCCCGACGTTCCTCCCGCATGCGGAGATACTCATTCAGGCCGGACGAAGTCAGGCCGCCGATCTTGTAATTCGAGATCGTACCGGGACGGACACGGTATTTCGCCGCCAGTCCGAGCAGATCCGTCCCTTCCCTCGCACAGAGCACTTCGCACAGCCGCATGGTCGCATATGCGTCGTCTGCGGCGCGGTGCGGAACAAATTCCACGCCGAGCTCCTCTGCCATCGCGCGCAACCCGAACTGCCGCGAAAAATCCTTCTGCATATTCATATAGAAAAACTGCGTATCATAATAAGAAAAACGAAAGGAGGGAAGCTTGTATCGCCGCGTTTCGAGATTGAGATAGTTTACGTCGTTCATTGTCGCATGTCCGCAGACGACGGTATTTTCCTCTTCGAGCAATGCACGGATCCGGGGATAGACAGAAGAAAAGAGCGGATATTTCTTAAAATCACCGTATTCATAGGGGAGCACAAGCCCCTCTCCGCTCTTCCGATCGGTGAGATGAAATTTTCCCTTGGGGTTGAGAAGGATATCCTCTTTTTCGAGAACACGAAAGCGCTCGTCGGTCAAAACATAGCCGAACGCACAGATCTTCGCCACATTTTTATAGACGCAGGCGCATTCAATATCGAAAAAGACATACTTCATAAGTTCACAAGGAATCCGATTCTTTATTTTGCTCTGATCTCCGCAAGTCCGCCCATGTAAGGACGCAATACCTCCGGAATTCCGACGCTGCCGTCGGCACGGAGATGATTTTCGAGGAACGCGATGAGCATGCGCGGCGGTGCCACGACCGTGTTGTTCAGGGTGTGCGCATAGGCGCTCCCTTTGTCCGTCTTATATCGGATCCCCAGCCTGCGCGCCTGCGCGTCGGTCAGATTGGAACAAGAGCCGACTTCAAAATACTTCTTCTGACGGGGACTCCACGCCTCCACGTCGACGCTGCGATATTTGAGATCGGCAAGATCGCCCGAACAGCATTCCAGCGTCCGAACGGGAATCTCCATGGATACGAACAGCTCCACGGTATATTGCCACATCTTTTCATACCAGGCGCAACTCTCTTCCGGCCTGCAGATGACGATCATCTCCTGTTTCTCGAACTGATGGATCCGATAGATCCCGCGCTCTTCGATGCCGTGCGCACCCTTTTCCTTTCTGAAACAGGGAGAATAGCTCGTAAGAGTGAGAGGAAGTTTTTCGGCATCCAACGTCGTATCCATAAACCGCCCGATCATGGAGTGTTCGCTCGTTCCGATGAGGTAGAGGTCCTCTCCCTCGATCTTGTACATCATGCCCTCCATCTCCTCAAAGCTCATGACGCCGGAAACTACGTTCGAACGGATCATGAACGGAGGGATGCAGTAAGTGAACCCCTTTCCGATCATGAAGTCGCGCGCATAAGCGAGCACCGCCGAATGCAGGCGAGCACAGTCGCCCGTAAGATAATAGAACCCCTGTCCGCTCGTCCTGCGCGCGCTGTCGATATCCGCTCCGCCGAGCCGCTCCAGAATCTCAAGATGGTATGGAATTTCAAACTCCGGAACGCGGGGTTCGAGAAACCTTTGGCGCTCGACATTCTCCGCGTCGCTCCTGCCGATCGGCGTCTCCGCAGAAATGATGTTCGGAATGGACATCATGACTTTTTTCAGCCGCGCGCCGAGTCCCTCTTCCTCTTTCTCGATCTGAGAAAGCCGCTCCGCGTTTGCACTGACCTGCGCCTTGACCTCTTCCGCTTCCGCCGTCTTTTTTTCGCGCATGAGCTGGCCGATCTGCTTGCTCAGCGCATTGCGAGAAGCGCGCAGTGCGTCGCCCTCGTTCTGCAACGCCCGCTTCTTTGCGTCGAGGTCGATCGCCTCATCCACAAGCGGCAGCTTTTTATCCTGAAATTTTTTCCTGATATTTTCCCGCACAAGCTCGGGATCGTTGCGAATCAGACCGATATCTATCATAAATTCTCTCCGAAGATACGTTCCTGCGAATATTTCGCCGCTGTCTTCTCCTTATTATACAACATCCCGCTGCGAAAAGCAATCGTTTGGAAAGCATTTCGTCTTACGATTTTGAGAGGACGTTGCAAAAATACCGCAGCAGGAAAAAAGTTTTGACTTTCTCCCGCCGCCATGGTATAATAGCCGTACAGGCATACTGTTCTGACTCATCCTCAGGGAGGTAACTGCGATTGAAAGCACAGCAGGAAGATCCGGCTTCCCGGAACCCCCAGGAAAAATCCAATTTCTTTTCCCGCATCTTGGAGCGGGGCGGATTGCTCGCGCCGCAGCCCGATGCAAAGCGCAAAAAACTGCTGAGAAAATTCAAAAAGGCAAAGAAAATTCCTTCGGAAACGGAGGTCGAACGTTTTACGCCCTCTTTGGACGAAGGCCTTTCCGAAGAACAAGTCGAAACCCGCTTCAAACAATTTCTGTTCAACGACGTCAACAAAAAATACAGCAAATCGTACGCAAGCATTTTTATCGGGAACATCTGCACGATCTTCAATTTCCTGTGCGTTCTCGTCGCGCTTGCACTTGCCTTTGCAGGGGCGGACATCACGCAATTTCTCTTTGTCGTCATCTTCGCCGCAAATCTCATCATCGGCATCCTTCAGGAGATCTTGGCAAAACAGCAGATCGATAAACTTGCCGTTCTCATTTCCTCTACCGCAAAAGTGACGCGCGGCGGCCTGGAAGCCGTGATCCCCGTTCGGGAGATCGTGCTTGACGATGTGCTTCACCTTGAAGCGGGACAGCAGATCCCGGCAGACTGCCAGCTTGCAGACGGCCATGCCGAAGTCAACGAATCTTTGCTTACGGGCGAATCGGCGTCCGTGAAAAAGGAAGCGGGCGACATGCTCTATGCCGGATCTTTTATCGCAAGCGGCTATTGCCGTGCACGGGTCGCGAAAGTAGGTGCCGAGACTTACCTCAACAAACTCACTTCCAAAGCGAAAAAATATAAGCGCCCCCGCTCGGAGATCATGAACTCCATCCGGCTGTTTATCCGCGCGGTCGCCCTCCTCATCCCCTTGGTCGCGGGACTGATGTTTTGGACCAACTGGAAGACGATGAGTGACTTAGGCCCGTGGGATAAGATCTCGCAGACCATTCAATACACGAGCCCGATCATCATCGGCATGATCCCCTCCGGCCTGTTGCTGCTCACCTCTTTGGCAATGGCGGTCGGCGTGCGCCGTCTCTCCAAAAAGCAGACTCTCGTCCAGGACCTCTATTCTCTCGAAATGCTCGCGCGGGTCAACGTGCTCTGTTTGGATAAGACGGGAACGATCACGGATGGGCGGATGACGGTGAGCGACTGCATGATCCTCGGCAACGACACGGGATATACCATCGACGAGATCATGGGAAGTATGCTCGCCTCTCTCGAAGATAACAACCAGACTTCGATTGCGCTCCAAAATCGTTTCGGGCACTCCACCTCTCTGCAGGCGACGGCGTCCATCCCCTTTTCCTCCGAACGGAAATTTTCCGCGGTCACCTTCGGAAATACCGGAACGTTTGCCTTCGGCGCGCCCGAATTCATTCTGCGCCCCATGTCGCCGCGCATCGAACGTATTGTCAAACAATACGCGCAGATGGGACTCAGGGTGCTGCTTTTGGCCTATTCGCAGGGGCAGATCCAAGGAGAAAAAGTCCCTGCGGGCTTCCGCGCGATCGCCCTCATCACGCTCGCCGACAACGTCCGTCCCGAGGCGATCGAAACTGTGAAGTGGTTCCGCGAAAACGACGTAGACATCCGCATCATCTCAGGCGACAATCCCGTGACCGTCTCAGAAGTCGCACGGCGCGTCGGCGTCCAGAACGCGCAAAAATACATTTCGCTCGAAGGGCTCACGGACATCGAAGTCGAAAACGTCGCGAATGCCTATACCGTTTTCGGTCGGGTGACGCCCGAACAGAAAGCCATCCTTGTGCGCACCCTCAAGCGGGAAGGCAGCACCGTTGCCATGACGGGCGACGGCGTAAACGACATCCTTGCCCTCAAAGAGGCGGACTGCGCGGTCTCCGTCGCATCGGGAAGTGAGGCAGCGCGCAACGTCTCCCACCTCGTCCTCATGAACAACAACTTCATGAATCTCCCCTCCGTCGTATGCGAAGGGCGGCGCGTCATCAACAACATCAAAAACAGCGCTTCGCTCTACATCATGAAGACGCTGTTCACCGCGATGCTCGCCATCTTGTGCGTGATCCTTCACAACCAATACCCTTTTACGACCAATAACCTGCTTCTTTTCGAAATGTTTGTTGCGGCGATCCCTTCTTTTATCATCTCTCTTCAGCCGAACAACAACCGCGTCAAAGGAAAATTTATTCTATACGCCCTGTCCCGCTCCATTCCGGGAGCCATCACCCTGCTGCTCTGCGTGCTCGCCGTCTATTTCGGCGCAAAAATGTGGCCGGACGAAACATATCAATACGGCTTTACCTCCAATATTCAGCCGCTTCTCGTCCTCGCCGTCACTTTCGGCGGAATTGTCATGCTCTATCGCATTCTCTACCCGCTCAACCTGCTGCGATGGCTTACCTATATGGGATGTCTGGGCGTTTGTCTGCTCTTCATGTACGTCCCCTATCTCGGAAACATCGTCTATGACGGTTGGTCGGAAATACAGTTTAATCTTACGCAGATCCTCTATATCATCTGCATTATGCTCACCGCGTTCCCCGTGACAGGCTTCCTCACGAAGGCATGCGACCTCATGAATTCCGACTGAAACACAGACGCGCGGGCGCCCGAAAAACCGGGCGCCCGCGCGTCTGTGTTTCCTGTTTTACTTCGTTTCGATTTCGGACAAGACCTTTTTCATATACCCGTCGAATGCGGCAATCTCCGTCTCCGCATCTCCCCCTCCGACGATCGTCAGATAGACTTTGACGAGAGGTTCCGTCCCGGAGGGACGCATCACGAGACGGCATCCGTCTTCAAAATCAAATGCGAGCACGTCGGCTTTGGGAAGCCCTGTCTCCTGCAGAAGATAGTCCACCCGCCGCGCGACCCGCTTGCCGCAGATCTCCGCAGGAAATGCGGCGCGCATGCGCGCCATGAACGCCTTGATGACGCGGGCGCCCGCCGCGCCCGCGCACTCATATGAGAGCAGCCGATAGACATATTTTCCGTAGCGTCGGTACAGTTCTTCCAGCCGATCTGCAAGACTCTTGCCCCGTTCCTTATAATATGCCGCCATTTTGCAGACGGCAAGACTTGCCGCAACCGCATCCTTATCGCGCACCAGCGTCCCGGGAAGGCAGCCGTAACTTTCCTCAAATCCGAACAGATATCTCCCTTCTTCTCCCGCCTGCTCAAGTCGGTTGATCTGCTCTCCGATATACTTAAACCCCGTCAGCACATCGATGATGCGTACGCCGTAATCCGCGGCGATCCGATCGGCGAGCGGCGTCGTGACGATGGTCTTTACGGCAACCATGCGGGACAGATCGCACTCTCCCACTCGTTCTGCGCACAGAAAATCGAGCAACAACACGCCCACGTCGTTCCCGGAAAGCGGAATACACTTCCCCTCTCTCTTTACAGCGACTCCGATCCGGTCCGCATCGGGATCCGTCGCCAAAAGAAGATCGCTCCCCCTCTCCTCCGCGCGTCGCAATCCGAGCGCAAGCGCCTCTCTTTTCTCCGGATTCGGATAAGGACAAGTAGGGAACGTTCCGTCCGGAACGCATTGCTCTTCGACGAGGTCCAGCCGCCCCACGCCCGCACGACGCAGGAGTTTCGGCACGATCCGATATCCGGTGCCGTTCAGCGCCGTATAACAGACGCTCAGATCGGACAGCGCAGACGCCTTCACAATGCGTTCGATCCCGCCAAGATAGTCTTCCTCCGCCTCTTCCCCGCTATAGACGATCCTTCCGTCTGCAAGGCAGCGTTCGAATTCGCTTCGGACGGGACGGAAGTATTCCGTCTGCCCGATATATCCGGAGATCTCCGCCGCCGCGGCGTCGACGATCTGACAGCCGCTCCCGTCATATACTTTATATCCGTTGTAGCGGGCAGGATTGTGGCTCGCCGTAATCATGACGCCGATATCGCAGTGCTCTCTCCGCGTCAGATAGGAGAGAAAGGGAGTCGGCATGAGCTCCCGCACGATAAGGACCGCGATCCCGCCGTCCGCAAAGACACAGGCGGCGGTCTTCGCGAAGAGTTCGGAACCGACCCGACTGTCGTAGCTGATCGCCGCCCGCTTCATTCCGTGCGCCTTCATGTATTCCGCAACGCCCTGCGTCGCCCGCGCCACCGTATAAACATTCAGACAGTTCGTCCCCACGCCGATGATCCCGCGAAGCCCTCCCGTTCCGAATTCCAGATCCTTATAAAAGCGATCTTCCAGCGCCTTTTCGTCCGAGAGCAGGCTCTCCAGCTCCTCCGCGAGCGCGCCCTGCGCTTTTCCCCTCCACAGCTGTACTTTTTCCGTGACCGACATGGTAAGCTCCCGTTTCCTCGATGGTATCCGTCCTGCTTCATTATAGCATACTTAAGGGGAAAAGTAAACCCTTGAAGGACAAGAAGGAAGCATCGCATCCGCATTGTTTTTCTCGAAGTTCTATAAATCAGTTGACAAATGCTTCCTCGTCGTGTTATAGTTTCATAGGGCAGTCATGCCTCTTTTTTGTATGGAGCACTTATCCTTCCATGGAGGAACAGAAGAATGTTGCGATTGATACCTGTACTCAAAGATTACATTTGGGGCGGTCGCAAACTGAATGAACTGTACGGTCGGGAAAACAGCGGAAATCGGATCAGCGAGAGCTGGGAGGTCTCCGTCCATCCCGACGGACTCAGCCTCTGCGAAGGAGGAGGCACGCTGGCAGCCTATCTGCAGACACATCCCGAAGCAGTGAACCGAAACGGAGACTCTCTTCCCGTTCTCATTAAATATATCGACGCAGCGCAGAACCTTTCCATCCAGGTGCATCCGGACAACAGTTATGCGCGCCTGTGCGGCTATGAAAACGGAAAGACCGAGCTTTGGTATGTCATCCACGCCGCGGAAGGCGCGGGAATCTATTGCGGATTCCGCACAGACGTCGACAAAGAAACGTTTTTGAAAAAGGTCAAGGACGGATCTGTGGAAGAGTGCCTCAATTTTATTCCCGTAAAAGACGGAGATTGCTATCTCATCAAGGCGGGAACCGTTCACTCCATCGGAGCAGGCTGCGTGATCTGCGAAATTCAGCAGAGCTGTAACGTCACCTATCGCGTCTACGACTACAACCGCTGCGGAGGAGACGGCCGCCCGCGCAAACTGCACATAGAACAGGCCATGGACGTGATCAACTTCTCCGCTTTCCGCGATGAAACGGGAAGAAGCGCGCCGCACCCCGTCGAAGGGGGAAGCATGCGCCTGCTGACGCAGTGCGAATATTTCCGCTGTCGGGAACTCAGCCTTGACGGCAGCTATTCCGAACGGGCAGCAGACTCCTTTCTTGCGGTCAGCGTCGTAGAGGGAAACGGAAGAGCAGACAAGGATGTGTTCCGTGCGGGCGACAGTTTCTTTGTCCCTTGCGGAGAATCCCTTTCCCTCTCCGGAAAAGCAAAAATCATTTTGACCGATCTCCCCAACCCATAAGGTTCAGATCGGCGCGCCCGTTTTCCCTGTTGAACGGACTTCTGTTTTTGCAAAATAAGTAACGCCGCTTTTTTTAAACGCCGCCCCCCCATGCGGGGACGGAGCTTATCGTTCTCCAGATTCCCGCTCTTCGCAAATCGGCATTGGTTGGCGATTTTTTCCCTCGCGCCACAAAAAACGAAGCCCGATCCTTTCCCGCCGCCAAGCGAAAAGAGACACCCGACGCGCCGTTCTTTTTTCGTGCGGCTTATCGCTGCAAACGCAGAACATTCTCTTCTGTTTTCGGTTCTGAACATGCAGAACGCAAAACGAGGCGGGCATGCCGAAATCCCGGCATGCCCGCCTCGCCGTCTTCCCCGCGCAAGCGAACCTTTTTTCAGACTTCCTCATCCGTATCGATTCCGCGCGAAAGCTCGCGCTGTTCATCAATAAAATTCTTTGCCGCTTCGCTGCTGACCGCCGCGGAAGAGACAATGGGACGCGCCTCATGGACGACAACCTGCGTAAACGGAATATTGATGCCGTTTTTGTCAAACAAAAGTTTAAGCTGTCTGTTCATATCCCGTTCAACCTGGAATTTCTGCGTTTCAATGCATTTCGCCGTAAAACGCAACGTAACGCCGGAAGCGCCGAGTTTGGATACACCCATATAGAACGGTCCCTCCGCAATGTCCGGAATATTGACTTTGATCGCTTCGAGATTGTTTTTGATGACCAACTCTACCCGCTCCAACGATTCGCCGTATTCGATATCAATTTCCGAAATAGCAAGAGAGAGCTGACTGGTCATGTTGATGAGAGTCCGAATGTCCGAATTATTGACCACTTTGATGTCTCCGCCCGCATCTTCGATCTGCGTCGTGCGAATGCCGATCTCCTTGACCGTTCCGCGAAATCCGTCGACAACGATGATGTCGCCCACTTCAAATACATGCTCGAACACGATGAACAGCCCCGCGATAATGTCCTCGATCAGAGGCTGCGCGCCGAGCCCGACGATCAGACTGAGAATTCCGATCCCTGCAAGCAACGCCGCCGTATTCACGCCCCAGGTGTTGAGCACTGCAAAGATGAGTATGATCACGGCAAGATATTTGATGAAACTGCAAACAAGATCAATGAGCGCCTTCCCCTTCGTCATCCTCCGCACCGCCTGTTTGAGCACAAAACGAATAACGTAGGAAATCGAAAGCAAAAAGATGATGTAGCTCAGCGACCGCAGCCAGACATTTCCTTCAGATTGATCGAAGATGTTGATCCCGACAAAAAAAGCATCGTCTGGAGAAAAGATCCATTTCCCGGCAATCAGGAAAATAAAGTAGACGAGCGCAACCGCCGCGCACACCGACTTCAACACAATAGTCAAAATGTTTTTCCCTGCTTCTTTTTTGTTCTTGTTCATACTTTGCTCCTTTATTTGTCGTATGACCTATATCACAACCGTCGTTGTATAGACGGTATAATACCCAAATTCGATGAGGAATTGAAGTATAACGGTGTATTGACCGGGGGGAAACTCTTCTTCCGATATCAATGTCTGCGTCGGAACCTGGCGGAAATCTTCCAAATAAAATTCGTCCACTATCGCTCCGTTGATCAAAAGCGAATAACTTGCTAAACCATACCAGTCGAAAGGAATGGTCCCGCCCGTATGTTTGACGACAAATGACACCTGCCCTGTCCCGTCTTTGGAAGCCGTCACCGAAAACGTGGGATATTCCATCGGGTTCCCGTCGTCCAAAACTCGGAAATACCGACACTCGACAAGATTCATCCCTCTGCTGGTTTCTGTTCCGTTATAAAGACGAAGTTCATAGATTTCCCCGCTGCGCGCAAACTGCGTAAAAATACAGCACTGCGCCATCCAGCTTGTTTCATCGAGAAGGAAAATTATGGGCAGTGAAAGCCCGTTTTCGGAAGTGCATACCAGGATAAAAGATTGCGAAGCTTCGTCTATATCCTCATAATACAAAAACTCATTCAGATTTTCCGAGCTGTCTTCGATACGGGGGAATAAGCTCACGATCTTTCCGTCCTCCACTGTCTCTCCCGTTGCCGTCGTCATCTCGAAATAAGAAGCCGTTTGATAAGCCTCTGCATAAAGAACCACTCCGTCGCTGACCTGAACAAACCGCACATAATATTCGGTAAACGACTGACAGTCGTCAAACAAAGTCGTTCCCGCGTTTCCGACCGTCGCGGACTGGCTCTTTATAACAGCGTCGTTCTGATACAGCTCGGCGGATACCTTCTGCCCGCTCGGGCTTTCAATCAGATGATACAGTTCGATCCTTCTTTGCGAGATCTCTGCCCCCGTGATCTCCAAGTGCACATCCGGCGTCGTCACCTCTTCCCGCAACAGCACTTCCTGCGTCTGAGGATTCCGGATCTCTATGAGATAGGAGGTATTCCCTACCAGATCGTTGAAAACAAGCACGGGATCCGCAGCCGTCAGATTCTGTTGAAGCAATTCGCCGTTCCGATATATATTCAGTAAATTCGACGGCATTTCCTCCGAATAAAAGTTCCATTTCAGCTGTTTGGCATTCAGGTATTCCTGTTCGTATGAGAGTACGCTCCCCGTCTCATATCTCCCGATAAACAACAGTTCCCCGTTTGTCGGATCCGAAATCCTTACTTCATACTCCGTATTCGGAGAAAGTCCCTCCGCCCGATATATCGAGGCGAGCAAGCTGAGCGAGTCCGTCTGTTTCACTCCGTCCAAATAAATTTCCAGCTCCTGCTCGCTCAACCCCTCTTTTGCGAACTGCAAGACGAAGCCGTCGCTGTCGATCGTATATTCTTCGACGAAGAGCTTCTGTTCATAGGGCGAAGTGCGGTAGCTCTGCGTAAAGTGCACCGTCCCTTTTTCGTCGCGGACCTCCAGCACATACTCCGAATCGGGCGCCAAAAAACGAAAGGTGAGCGTGCACTGCTGCGCTCCGTACTCCAGCTCCGACGACGTCGTCCCGCTCTCGCCCCGCAGCGTCGCCG
>CALVZL010000038.1 GCA_944372525.1 uncultured Clostridia bacterium | reverse complement strand
CCGGCACGAGCGCCGTTTTTTTGCTTCTTTGTTTCTCCCCCTTCGTCTCCCCGCTCTCCTTTTTACCCCTCTTCCTGCGAAAAAAACAATCCAATAACTGGCCCCCCCCCCCCCGTCAAAATAACCGCCGCGCATCAACATGGATGAACGGCGGTTTTTGATTTGCGGCAGGTTTTTATTTTTGGCAGTCGAACCCGTGCAGGGAAAGCCAGTCGAGGCTGAGCCCGACCCATTTCCTCACCCGAAAATAAGCTTCGTCGCCCTCCACGTTTGTCTCGGCGTTGACAACGCTCAACCCGTGTCTCCCGCGCTCGAACAGGTGCAACGCAAAGGGGATTCCCGCCTTTCGGTACGCTGCGGCAAGCAGCATCGAATTTTCCACGGGAACGCAGCCGTCCTCTGTCGTATGCCAAAGGAACGCCGGCGCACTCTTTTCGTTTACCCGCTTCTCGACGGACAGTTTCTCCCTTAATGCAGGATCTCTGCCCGTAATGATATCCCGTGTCCCCCCGTGCGTGGAGATCCCCATCGTAAGCACGGCGTAAGAGAGGATGATCGCATCGGGCCGCGCGAGCTGCATCTTCTCTCCCAAAAATTCGGAAAGTTCCCCCTCCTGCAGCGTGCCGAGCATCCCCGCGAGATGTCCGCCCGCAGAAAACCCGATCGCCGCGAGGTTATCGGGGTTGAGATACAAACGTTTGGCGTTTTCTCTGAGCCAAACGGTTGCCATGCAAGCCTCGAGAAGAGGCACGGGATAAGCCGTGTTCGTCGAATAACGAAGCACTGCGGCGGCAAATCCGTGATCGGCAAAGCGCAGCGCAACCGGTTCCGCTTCCCGCTGAGAGATCATACCGTACCCGCCGCCCGGGATCACGAGCATGCCCGGCCGAATGCGCGGCGCAATCTCTTCCATCGGCGTTCCGACATACAGCTCGAGATATCCTGCCGCATGTTCTCCCCGCGCAATCCGAAAAAACTCATACAGGTCAATTTTTTCCGTAATCATATGACTGACTCCTTTTTACAGGGATCTTCCCCGTCGTATTCATTCAAAAAATGGTGCCGCTCTCCCAGCTTGTCCTTGTAGGCGATCACCGTCGCAAGATTCACATTCTCCACGCTCTTGAAGATATTCTGCCGGATCTGCGGATCGCGCTCGCTCAAAGACCGTATGAGCTGTTTGACCTCGCTCCGTTTGGAGAACAGTTCTTCCGTCGCGCACTGTTCCGTGAACCGACAGGCGCAGCGCAAAAAACGCAGCCGATTATAGTCCCTCCACGCCTCAATGTCCTCTTCGCGGATCAGATACATGGGACGGATGAGCTGCATTCCCGCAAAATTCGTCGAATGCAGTTTGGGCATCATCGTCTGAATCTGCCCTCCGTAAAGCATCCCCATGAGAATGGTCTCGACGACGTCGTCGTAATGGTGTCCGAGCGCGATCTTATTGCACCCGAGTTCCTGCGCCTTGCTATACAAACAGCCCCGCCGCATCCGTGCGCACAGATAACAGGGGGAATTCGGGATCTCAAACACATTTTCAAAAATCTGCGTCGCAAAAACAGTAACGGGAATCTCCAATTTCGCCGCATTCTCTTCGATCAGCGCACGGTTTTCGGCACTGTATCCGGGATCCATCACAAGAAATACCAATTCGAAGGGAAACTTATGGTGCCGCCGCAGTTCCTGAAACAGTTTTGCCATGAGCATGGAATCTTTTCCGCCCGAAATGCAGACCGCGACCCTGTCACCCGGAGCGAGCAATTCGTATTGCAAAATCGCCCCTGCGAAACGGCTGAATAAGGTCTTGTGAAATTTTTTGCGCAGACTCTCCTCTGCTCGCTGTGCCGGAGTTTTCTGCGTGTCCCTCAGGTTCGGCATTCCGCTCTGCTCTCCCGTCCGTCTTCAATATGTTTGCGCTCCAGCGCTTCATAGGCCGCCGTCTTGTCTATGATGTGCTTGAGCAGACCGTCCAACTCTCGCCCTTCCCGATAATCCGCGGCGGCAAAATAGCGAATGCGTCCGTCCCGAAGCAGACGGCGGACTTTTTCCCGATCTCCGCCCTCCGGATAGACGCCGATCGCGTGTCCGCCGTTGACGGTGACCAGCTTCATGCAGGGAATGTCGGTCTCGCTGTCTCCGAGATAGACCATGTTGCGGAAGGGGACGCGGAGCTCCTCGGGCGGGAAATAGTCGTTGACGGCGGGATCGTTGACATCCAGCACTCCCTTTTCGATGCGAAAGAGAAACTGCGTCTTGTTCGTAAAATTGACCGCCTGCGCAGGCCATTTGGCAACGCCGCGTTCATTATAATAAAACGCGCTCGCATAGATCTTCTTGAAGCAGCCTCGCTTGGCGATGGAAGTCCCCTCGATCATCTCCTTCAGCCCGGAAGAGATAATATAGTGTTCGACGCAGACGCCGCGCTCCCTGCCGTAGGCGTCGATGCGCCCGAACCACTCCTCTACGCCGGGATAGAGCGCCACCTTCGCGCCGTACTCCTCCAGCGCCTTCCGATTGAGCACAAGATTTCCCTCCGCTTCCTGCACCATTTTATACAAATACGCGAGGTTTCCGTCCATGTCGTTGCACACGGCGAGCGCGTTTGCCTCCCGCCAAAAATTCAAAACGTCATAGCCGACCGATTGAATATATCCCTGCGCCTGCATATCGTCGGGCGAAAGCGTTTTGTCAAAATCATAGCACACGGCAAGCACGGGATGCGCCCGTCCCGCTCTCTTCGCATAATCCGTCTTTGGCATCTTCGCCATTTCCCGCCCTCCGTTCGCCCTATTATGGCACACGAAAAAAAGATAGGCAACGTTTTTTGAAAAAGAAACGGGAGCCCGGCTGCCCGAACTCCCGTTTTTCCGCTCCTTAAACCGAAAACATCTGTTTTTGTTTCTTGACCATGGAGATCACCGCCGCGAGCAGACCGATGAGCCCGAATCCGACCGCCATCCCGGTGTCGATCCAGATAGCTCTCGAGAACTCGGCGTTTGTGCTCATCAGCTCAAGGAACATCGCGATCACATTCCCCGAGACGCCCGCCTCCTCCATTTCCTGAAACGTCATGATGAGATAAAGGGCAAACTGCGTGACCACGATCCCCGCCACCGTAAGGACGCTGATCGCGACAATTTTGACCTTGTCGTTTTTTCCGCCGAACTTTTCCCAAAGAAAGGACGCCAGAAAGGCGATCGCCACGGCAATGATGCTCGCATAATAGCCGAACATATATACGGCGCCCCAGACAAGACAGCCTGCCGCCGTCCCGATCAGCGCGCCGAGGAACCCGCGCGCATAGTTGCCCGGTCTGTTCGCATATTCGGCGCGTTGTCTCTCCGACTCCGCCTTTTCGTTTTCCATGCATTGTTCATGACAGAGAAAGATCTCCTTTCCCGGCCGCGAAAGAACGGCTCCGCCTTCTCCGCCCTCCTGTTTGAGGGCGTTCCCGCAATAGGGACAGCAATCCTTCGGGACCAAACATTCAGAAAATTTTTGAAGGATCTCGTGGATCACGGCAAGCTTCTTGGCTCCGAATACGATCCCGAACGAAAACGTGGTCCCGATCGTCGCTCGGATCCCCCGCGCGGTCACCGAATAATTCATGATCTTTCGGCTTGCCTTCAGTTCGGCAAGCGCGTTGGAAAGCAGCCCTTCCTTTCCTCCGATCGGAGCGCTTACGGAAAGCAACAGGCTATCCGCCGCGCTCCCAAACACCTGATACCCTTCCTTCACTCCGTAAAACATGTTCTCCCCGTACGGAGTATAGCCTTCCCCCGCGATCCATTCTGCCAATTTTTTATTCATATTTCTCTCCTTTGTCTTTTTTTTATTGTATCATTCTCTGTTGATTTTGTCAAGCAAATCAACGCTTTTTCGGCCTGACCGCCCGGCAGAGTTGGCTCCGACGGCGGTCTGTTCCGCCTCCGCGCAAGCCGTGCGACGGTGCGGCGGCCGTCCCGTTTCCCGCCTGCCGTCGTTGCGCCTTTCCGTCTGCCCGCGCGCTTCTTTTCCGCTCCGCGCCCGCTTTTCCCGCCCATGCCCGCGCAAGCCGCGCGACGGTGCGGCGGCCGTTCCGCTTCCTGTGTCTTGCCGTCGTTGCGCGCTTCCGTCTGCCCGCGCGCTTCTTTTCCGCTCCGCACCCGCTTTTCCCGCCCATGCCCGCGCAAGCCGCGCGACGGTGCGGCGGCCTTCCGTTTCCCGCGCCTTGCCGTCGTTGCGCGCTTCCGTCTGCCCGCGCGCTTCTTTTCCGCTCCGCGCCCGCTTTTCCCG
>CALVZL010000037.1 GCA_944372525.1 uncultured Clostridia bacterium | reverse complement strand
TCGGCGGGCATCCCAAAATCACAGGTAAAGAGCGTGAAATAGACATCGTTTATAAGGTCGATATTGCCTCCGTTCTGCGCCATAAATTCAATAATGCCGATAAATAACGATGAAGTGTATGAGCCCGACGCCCATACACTTTTTCTATGCCCTGTTGATCCCTCTTTTTATTCTGTCCATAAGTTCATTCTTACTCAGCCGAGCTTGCAGAAAAAGTTGTTCGCGGTATGAAGGAGAATACATTGAAAGGTTTGCATAACGGCGGTCAGGTTACATTCGGCTATAAAATAAATAAGGAGCGTCGTTTGAGCGGGACGAGGTCAACGCTCCAATCGTCAATGAAATCTTCAATATGTATGCCGACGGAAAGACTGTAAAACAGATAGTCAATTATCTTGACAGCAAGCAAATACGCACCTCGCGCGGCGGCAAGATAAATATAAATGCAGTACAGCGCATCCTGTCCAACCGCAGGTATATCGGCGAATATAAGTTCCGTGATGTGGTTGTATCCGATTGTATTCCTCCGCTCGTTTCAAAAGAGCTGTTTGACAGAGTACAGGAAAAACTCGTCAAGAATAAAAAAGCGCCTGCAACCCGTAAGGCTGAGGACGAATATCTGCTGACTTTAAAGCTGTTCTGCGGCAAGTGCGGAGCGCACATGGTAGGCGAAAGCGGCATGGGAACTTCAAGGGTTTACCGCTACTACAAGTGTGCAAACACTAAAAAGGTACATACCTGCAATAAAAAACCTGTCCGTAAGGAATGGATAGAAGATTTAGCTGTCAAAAAGGCGACGGATATTCTGAACGACGAGAAGATGATAACCTATCTCACAGACAGAATTTACATATTGCAGGGCGAGGAAAATCCGAGAATTCCCAATCTTAAAGCGCAACTCGAAGATACACAAAAGCGCATAGCCAACATAATGGACGCCATTGAACAGGGAATTATAACGGAGAATACCAAAAGCAGACTTACTCAGCTTGAAAGCAAGCAGAAAGAGCTTGAAATTGCCATTTTGCAGGAGAAAATAAAAAAGCCCTTCCTTACGAAAGAGCAGATACGCTTCGGCATAGAGAAATTCAGAAAGCTGGATATTACCACACAGGAAGGACGGCAGCGACTTATAGACGGGTTTATCAATTCGATATATCTTTTTGATGACAGACTGACAATAACATTCAACTTCAAGGACGGAACGCAGACGGTCAGTCTTTCCGAGCTTGAAGCGGCAAAAAATTCGGATATTAAATGCCTAGGTGCACCAGAAATAATCCGAATGATTTGCCGGTTTCCGACGGATGATTCGGATTTATTTTTTTCTTTTCGGATTTACAATAAAACAATAAATATCCACCGGCTTAGCCGGTGGATATTTATTTGTGTATGCGCCCCTTCCGATTCGCGTTCCCCATTGCTCCGCCCTCCCCTCGCAATTCCTGCACCCAAGCCCCCTCGTAAAATATCCGTATTTTCCCCTTTTCCTATTGACAAACCCTTCCGAATGTGATACACTTAATACAGATAATACAGTTAGTACAGAGTAATGAGGTAGCTGCTATGGAAATCCGCCTGCGCGGACAGAAAAACATCAGCGAAGAGATCGCGGAAGAATACGAAAAACTCATCCGTTACGGCGCCCTGCGCGAAGGAGAAAAACTCCCCTCCTGCCGTGCGCTCGCACTGCAACTCGGGATCAACCCGAACACTGCCGAGCGAGCTTTTGCGGAGCTGGAGCGCCGAGGGTTGGTCAGAACCATCCCGAAAAAAGGAGTCTTTGTCTGTTCTTCGGGGGAATTGCTTGTACATGAAGAAGCAAAGCGTCAACTTTCCGCCATCCGACAGGCGGGACTTCCCAAAGAAGAATTGCTCGCTTTGATCGAAGAGATCTATGAGGAGGATGAGAAATGATACGGCTTACGGACATAACAAAATCCTACGGCAAGACGAAAGCGCTCACGGGAGCGTCCGCGACGATCCCGACGGGATGCGTATTCGGCGTCGTCGGCGTCAACGGCGCGGGAAAATCCACCCTGCTCAGACTGATGGCAGGCGTTTTGCGCGCAGACGGCGGGAAGATCGAATACGACGGAGAAGACGTGTTTGAAAACGAAAAGGTCAAACGAAACCTGTTTTTCCTGCCCGACGAACCGTATTACGGCGGGAACACCACGGGAAAAACACTCGAAGCCCTTTATTCCGCCTACTATCCCTTTTCAAAAGATCTTTTCAAGGATTGGTGCGAGAAGTTTGGTCTCGATCGGAACGCGCCTGTCCGCAATTTTTCCAAGGGCATGAAACGGCAAATGTTCCTGTCGCTGGCACTTTCCTCTCAACCGAAATATCTGATCATCGACGAAGCGTTCGACGGACTCGATCCCGGCGCGCGGCTGGAATTCAAGCGCGCGCTCATCCGACTGAGCGAAGAAAACACCTGCACCGCGATCATCGCGTCGCACTCCCTGCGCGAGCTTTCCGACATCTGCACGCATTTCGCGCTCATCTCCGAAGGGAAAACCGTCTGCGGCGGCGATCTCAACGACAATCTGCAAAACATCCATAAATTCCAGATCGCGTTCCGCGAGACGATCGATCGCGCCGCGCTCCGATTCGACTTTGTCAAATGCGAGGTTTCGGGACGCGTCGCAACGCTCATCGTTCAGGGCGACGGAGATCGGGCACGCGAGGAATTGCAGAAACTATCCCCCATTTTCATCGAGGAACTCCCCTTGGACTTCGAAGAATTTTTCCTTCTGAAGACACAGCGCGGACAGACGGAAGAGAACGTTCCGGAAGGAGGCAATTCATGAAACAATCCATCGCTTACGAATGGAAACGCATCCTGATGCCGCTTTGCATCTTTACCGCAATCGCCACCGCCGTGTTTGCGGTGAGCGCGCTGACGACAAAATTCGTCCGTCTCGACCTCGACGGGGAACGCGCCATGAACAACCTCGTCTTTATCCCCGCCGCCGTCCTTTGTCTGCTGTGTTATCTCGTCCCCGCAATGCAATTTTCCTTCCGCATGAAACGGAGGAGCGTCGATCTTTGGTACTCGCTCCCCATTGCCAGGGAAAAGCTCATTTTTGTGCGCTGGCTCGGCGGATTGACGCTCATTCTGATCCCGTACACCGTTTCCTTTTTTGTCGGCGTCGCCGTGATCGCTTGCAGTCATCACCTCTTTCAGATGCAATATTACTTTGCGCTGTACTTCGCCTCGCTTCCGCTCGCCGTTCTCTTTTTCGGCGTAAACTGTTTTCTCTTTACGCGCGCAAACACGGTATTCGACGGTGTTGTGTTCATGCTCACAGGGAGTCTACTCATCTCTGTCCCCGTCATTTTCGTACAGACCTGGCTCCAATATACGGGTATTTATCATCTTCCGTATTCTCTGCCCGATTTGACCTATACCGCGACCTTCGGACCGCTGACCCACACGTTTGACGCCTTCGGATCCGCCATCCTCGGAAACGGTCTTTCCGTAAAGCATGCCTGGATCCTCTACACCCTTGCGTCCGTCGAAGGCGCAGCAGCATATTTCGGGCTGTTCTTCCGTTTGAAAGCACAGCGGGCGGAAAATGCAGAGCAGATCTCTGATTCACCCTTCGGATATGCGGGACAGATCCCGTTCTATTGTTTCTTTGTGACGGCGAGCATCTTCCCCGACACTTTCTTGAGCTTATCCGGCTCTCATTTCGTGGGGTATCTCGCCGTGATCGTGATCGCGCTCTGCGCGTATTTCATCTACCGCCGTTCCTTCCGCCTGAAAAAGAAAGACTGCATCTGTCTTTCGGCGTCTTTCCTCGGCGGGATCGCCGTCATGCTCCTCCTTTCCCTTCTCGTCTGAACAGTGAATACATTTTCAGAAACGAAAAAGCCGTCGGAAGTTCCGACGGCTTTTCTTTGCATTATCGTCCCGATCCCGCGAGTCTGCACCGCATGGCAAAAAAATACCGACAGAATCGCGGCGCTCGGGGGGAGGCATCACGCCGCATCTGTCGGTATTGCAGGATAAGCGCTCTCAGCCGATCCCCAATTCTCGGAGGATCGCACGCGCAAGGATAAGCGCGCCGATCGCGCCGGGATGAACTCTATCCCAAGAAATGGACTGTCCCGGGCGATAACGCATATATCCGTCAAACTCCGATTGCATATCCAGGACGGATATGCCGCGCTCGTTTGCGATCTTGCAGACGATACGGGCGTATTTTTCGGTCATGATGCGCATCTCATCGCTCCGATTCCGCTCCATATAATAAGGCGGGATCAGACAAAAGTCGCGTACGCCCTGCGCCTTGTCGCAGATCGCCGCAATGTTCTTTCCGAACTCCTCTTCGGACACGAAGCGCGCCGACGGATGTTTATAATCGAAATGCCGCCACACATCGTTGATCCCGATCATGCAAAAGAGAATATCCGGTCTCTTTTCGGTCACATCCTTTTCCCAGCGCGCGAGAAGATCGCGCGTCGTGTTTCCGTTGACGCCCGCGTTAAATACGCGATATTCGCACTGCGGACGAAACGCGATCAGCGAATCGTGGACGAGTTTCACATACCCTTTTCCCAAACCGTCATCCGTCGTCAGTTTGTCGGCATCCGTCACGGAATCGCCCGCAAAGACGACGGTATCTTTATCTTTGAGTATCATTTTTTCTCCGTTTCGGACGAGCCTTTGATTTCCTCTGCCGTCCTGCGCAATCCGCGCGCCAGAAGGGATAATTCGCTCCCTTTGCTGAACATCGTCATCCCCGCCTCTTTTGCCTTGCGGAGATAGCTTTCGTTTTCCGTGATGATCCCGCACCGTTTTCCCGCGCGCTTTGCGCTCTGCGCCGTCTTTTCGATGGCGGAAAGGACCTGCGGCGCCGCCTTGTTTCCCAGACAGCCGTAAGAGTCGGACAGGTCGTTGGGACCGAGAAAGAATCCCGCAACGCCGTTAACGGCAAGGATCTCGTCGATCCGCTCCACGCCTTCCGCCGTTTCTATCTGTGCATAAACCGAAGTTCGCGCATTGGCATCGCGCATATAATCGAGCAAAGACGGCGGGTTGTAAAGCGTATGCGCGCGCATGGTAGAGATCCCCCTTTCGCCCAAGGGAGAATATTGGGCATATTTCACCACCTGACGGATATCTTCCGCACAGTTTGTCATGGGAAGAAGAAGAGAATCCGCGCCCATATCCATGAGTTTGACGATGTCCTTCCGCTGATTGGACGGAATACGGACGATCGTCTCGATGCCGCCGATAAGGCGCGCCGCATTGATCATGGAGAAAAATTCCCGATAATCGAACGCCCCGTGCTCGCCGTCGATGATGAAAAAATCCAGCCCGCACTGTCGGAACAATACGGGAAGGTTTGAAAACGGGATCTCGTTGATCATGATCCCCGCCCGATATTCAGCCATTTGCAACCTCCGAAAGTATTTTCAGTCCTGCAAGGGCGTCCGCCCCTTCGTTGACCGTATAATCCGCGCCCGCGATCCCGAGCGCCCGTTCGAGCAATGCGCGATGATAAGAATACGCGCCGCCCGTTACAAGAAAATTCTTTTTCTGCGGCAGTCTCCGCATGGCGGCTTTATACTCGTCCGCAAGCGCAAAAACCGCGCGCGCGTCGCTGCCGAGCGTATTCAGCCGTTTCCCGCCCGAAAGTCCCGTCACCGTGCAGAGCGTCTTTCCGTTGAAATAGGGGCGCGATTCAAAATTCCCGCTCGCAAAACCGTCTGCGATCGCGCACATCTGCGCGGCCGTGCCGAGATTCAGAATCAGGGTGTTTTCGTCCCCGCCCGCTCCCAAAACGGCACACTGCTGATCGCCCATCGGAGCGTATACCGCGCTCCTTCCGCACATCCCGACGGGACACACTTCGTATAGCGCCTGCGGCAGTTTCAGATCGCATACCGCCGCGCTCCGCTCTTTCACATTATAATATCCGCTTGCCGCCGCATCGGTGATATGCGTCGCATTGTTCCCCGTCAGCACAAAGGCCAGGTAGGACCCCAACGTAAAAAACTCGGCTGCGCGTTCATACAGCCCGGGCTGCAGTCTTCTGATCGTCTCCACACCCGCGCGCGGTAAATTGGGTTTCATCGCCGTTCCGCTCTCCGCGCCGACCGCAATGCCGACGCCGAATTTCTCCGCCCTTTTGTCCTGCCAGGAGATATATCTCGTCAGCAGATTCCGCTTATCGTCAGCAAGAAGATATCCGTGCATCTGCGTGGAAATATACACTTCGTCGCACGCCGAACCGCGGACGATCGGGATCACGCGCGCAAGGATCTCCTCCGCCTCCACTTCGTAGAGAAAACCGTCCGCTACGGCGGGCGCGGGGAAAGGCGTACGCCTCACCTCGCCGCTTTCGCCTTCACGGGAAACCATGCTCTTTATGTTCGTGCTTCCGATATCCAGATAAAGCCGTTTCATACAAAAAAGTCGGATACGTCGCAATCCGCAAAATAAATGTCGTGGCGATTTACTTCAAAGGAAAACACGATCCTCCGCCCGTCCGCAAACCCGTCGGGATAAGAGAGCCAGCCCGGAAAATCGAGCACGCGCTTTTTATAGCGCCATGTCTTCATGTCGTCGTCCGATATCCAGATCTCCAGAGGATTCCTGTTTTTCATGCCGAGCGCAGGGTTCGGGGTATGGATGAGCGCGATCGCGCCCCCTTCCATGCGGATGAGTTTGGGCTTGTTGTTCGGATTCGGGATCCCCGAGGGATACATCTCCGACCAGGTCAGTCCGTCCTCGGAATCGCTCCGATAGAGCTGTCCCGCGCCGTTCACGCGGAGGAGCATGGCAAACCCGCGGGAAAGTTCCGCAACGGTCGGCTCAGGCCACTGCCAGATCCTTTTTCCGCCCAATTCACAGGGAACTTCTATATCGTTGCTCTTTCGGAATTCGGTGCCGTTTTCCGAAACGAGCGTCCCGCACAAAACCGCGGGGATCGCGCTGTCCGATACCGTTTTTCCCTCTTTTACCAATCTGTCGTTTTCCTCTTTCGGAATGGGATAGTGCTGATACGCAATGAGCTTCCTTCCGTCCGACGTTCGGATCGTCCCGCGCAGAAAGACAAAGCTGTCGCGAAATACGGGAAGTTCCTGTCTTTTCCAGGTATATCCGCGGTCGCGGCTGACGAGCGCAAAACAGACATCGTCGAGATAGTCTCCGTTGTGCTCGGTCATATAAGCCGTGATCGTATCCCCTTCGACCCAGACGTCTGTCGTGTAGAGCGCCCTGCCGTTATCCTCTTGTATCGGTAACGGGGCAGACCACCTTTCCCCGTCGTCGCTGTGAAAGACCAGCACGCGATTATCGCGGCAGGGTTCGGTCAGTCCGCCGCATTGCGAAAGCAGGATCAGACTCCCGTCCGAAAGTTTGCGCACGATCGCTTCGCAGCTGAGCGAATCGCGATGTACCATACAGATCTTATCCATAACTGTTCTCCGCATATTTTTTACCGCGCCCGCTAGGCGGGCGCGGTAAAAGTTCTTATCAGCCCTGTCCTTTCTTCTTTCTGACAATGATGGCGACCGCGATCGCCGCGACAACGATCACCGCACCGCCGACGGACAGACCGATGATCAGGCCGGTGTTATCCTTGCCGGGATCTGCGGGTTCTTCCGGTCCCGGTTTATCTTCTCCGCCGGTCCCTTCCGACATTTCAAACACCGCAATGAGCGTCAGATCGCTCTCGACGTTCTTCAGCTCGGTGACATAATCCGACTGACCCTCGATTCTCCAACCCTTGAAATCATACCCCTCACGGGCAGGGATCTTGAGCGTGACCGAATCGAAATAGGTGATCGTCGCGGGATTGCTTTCTCCCGACGCATATTCGCCGTTATTGAGACGATAGGTCAGATTGTAGGTCACGACGTCGAACGTCACTTTCAGCGTCAATTCTTTGTCGACCTGGTAATAATATTTTCCGTCAGAGGATGCCGTCAGAGGCACGGCCGCCTCTTCTCCGTCCTCTTCTGCGGGATATACCACGCTGACCGATGCGGAATAGCCTTTTTCGGGCGCCACTTCGATGACCAGCGTCTTATAGACATTGCTGGTGAACTCCGTACCCGTCGCCTGCGTTCCGTCGACGGTCACAGAACCGCCTTCTGCCGCAACGTCAAGTCCGAGCGTGACTTCGTCGCCGACTCCCATGATCTCAAGCGTTCCCGTTTCCCCGACAGCGACCTTATACAGCGCCGCCGTGGTTCTGCCGGACGTTTCATCCGTCACGATATTGCCCGTGTCTGCCGTAAGCGCCTGTCCGTTGAGTTTGAGACCGGTAAAGTCATATCCCGCCTTGGGAACCACGACGACCGCCGACTCTTCATTGGGTTTGAGCCAGAGCGTACCGTCCGTTCCGTCGTCGGGCATATCGCTCCAATCGTTGATGGACGTGATATTGACAAAGCTCTTTACATCGCTCAGTCTTGTATAATACACATCAACGCCGCTCTGTTCGCCTGTGACAGAAAGCGCAACGAGCGGAGAAACCTCTACGGTGATCGTCCCGTTTATAGGCGCGGCGCCGAGCTGTTCCAGGCTGTCGCCCATCTTATAATCGTTGGAGTGATTTCCGAATCTGAGGAAATATTCGCCTTCATAAGTATAGCCATTGAGAAGCGCCGAGCGGCTCTTGTTGCGCCCCGCATTGCTTCCCGAGAAATTCCAGTTATCCTTTTCTTCCCCGTACTGACCATGCACATATCCGTCTACATCCACTTCGGTGGAAACTTTGGTAATGCCGTAACCAGCGGCGAGATCGGATTTCAGCGCGATCGGATCGTAAGCGAACAGCTTATCGGAAGGGATATAAACCCTGCCCGCGTCGCCGAGATCGACTTCAAACTCGCCCGCTTCGTTCTTTTCCGCAGTCGTACCGTTGACGATAAGCGTCACGTTATCGTACCAAGCGTCATACAGTTTCAGATTGGCAGTCTGCGCAGCCGCCGTAAGATCGAGGATATCCGTCGTGACCGCTCCGTCCGACTGACGGATCATTGCGATATCGCCGAACGCAAAATCCCAACGGTGAGCACTGTAAGAAAATTCGATGTATTCTACGGAAAGATTCTGATAATTTTCCGTATCCGTCAGCCTGTTGCCGAGTTCCGATGTGGAATCTCCGTCGCGGAACTGAGTCAGCGGAACGTAAACGGTACCGTCCTTTCCGACGCCGACGTTGAGCTGTCCGCCGACCGCGTTATCGCCGCCGTTGGAAAAACGCACATTCCCGACCGAACCCGTTTCCGCGTCGACAAACGTAAAGCGCATATCCTCCTTTGTCACGCCGAATACGGTATCATTTCCCGCAAACTTAACGCGTACATAGCAAAGCCCCGAACCGACATTGGGTCTGTTTGCCTGTCTGTTCATGACCTTGAATCGGAACGCAAGATCGGTCGCGTTCGCGAGCGTATAATCCCCGTCTGCGCCCGCAGGCGTAAAACGGAGAGTTGCCGTCCCCGTACCCGTCGCATAAGCGATCGTTCCGTTCTCAATGGAGAGCTGTTCGAGTTCTTCTTCGGGAACAGTCGTCGCGGACGGGACGTCCCCCTCCGCCGCGGACGCGCCGACAAAGAACACGCCGCCCAGCACTGCCGTAAGCATGCACGCGAACGCGAGGCACGCGATCAGGCTTTTGCGCAAAGTCTTCATCATCATTTGTTTCCTCCTTACCCTTTTTCATATTATTTTTTCCGCTCTGCGGAATTTTTCTTTTTCAGGATCGCGACCGTGACAGCCGCCGCAACGGCAATCAGCGCAATCCCGCCGCCGACCGCCGCCCAAACGATCCAACCGCTTCCGTTCGGCTCGCTCGGCTCGTCAGGGTTGTCCGGATCTTTTCCCGGATCCTCCGGATCCGTCGTCTCGCCCGAATCGTCCGCCACCGTAACGCTCACTTTCAGCAAGCTGTAAAGATCCTGCGCTTTGCCCGTCACTTTTTCGGAAAACTCGAACGTATAGCGCCCGACGTCGTTCTTGGAATATTCCAGGCATTCCCATTCGCCTTCGAGGCAAAGTTCGGAACCGTCCGTCGCCACGAGCGTGACCGACGAAGGAAGCTGACTTAAAATCTCGCTCTTATCCGTTCCCGGCTCGACCGTGATATACTGCTCATAGTCCTCTTTTACATCCACATAATCGAGATACTCGCCGAGTTTGCTGATTTGCTCACGCATTCTGCAATATTCGCTCACGGGCCTTCCCGCTTTGATATCCTCTTCGGTCACAACGCACATACGGATCTCTTTCAGACCGTATCTGCCCGCGTCGTACACGATATAGATCTCGCCGTGTTCGCCCTGCTCGGCGGCGGCTTCGGGATAACTCACCCCGAAATCCCGCCAATTCCCGCGGATATCCGTATCGTCAAGCATCATCATATACGGATATGTCTTTCCGTCGTCGTATGAAAGATATGCCGCGAGCTGCTCCCTGTCCGCCGTCGTCGCGTGCGTGATCATCAGGATCGCGCCGCTTTCCAGCCGCTGAATGTGGAATTTTGAACTCGGCGTGATATACGGTATTCCGTTATCCGCCTTGTACGGCGTCCAGCTCGTGCCGTAATCATACGAATAGGAGATCTCCATGCCGCCGCCGCAAGTGCGGGGCAGACGGGAAAGCATCATCAGACTGCCGTCTTCAAGTTCAAGGATCTGCGATTCTCCGAACGTCTTTTCGTCGGGGAATGACGTCACGGCGGGCTGTGTGGTCGTAGTCGTCCAGGGATACTTGCCCGCCTCGTTGTTGGGACGACAGATATACGTCTGCTGTGCATCCGTGTCCACCTCGACAGGCGTGATCCAATACCCGTTGGAGAGAATGGTCGGACGGTGCGCAGGCGGCGCCTTCATCCAGCTGACGGGTTCCCCCATCTCCAGATTGGCGGCGGGATCTTCGCAATCGGGATTGATGATTTCAAGTGCGTAAGCCCCTTTGAGACCGCCGCGGATCAGGACCAGCCAAAGTTTTCCGAACTGATCGTAAAACAGCCTCGGATCGGCGAGACGGATGCTCTCGTCCGGAACGTCCCAGATCATATATTCCTTGCTCCACGTTTTTCCGTTGTCGTCGCTGTAATACATGACGTCGTAATTGTTGGGTCCTTCCGAACCTTCGATCGCGTCGCCCGTCTGCCAAGCGCACCACATCCGCCCGCCGGGCGTTATGGCGATCGTGGGCAGTCCCTGCCATTTTCTGTCGCTTTCGGCGTAGGTCTCCGTCGTGCCGGAGGCGATGGGCCGTTCAAGGACGCCCTCTTCCGTCGACCAGAATCCGACGACGGGCTCCGTCTCCGCCTCCGCGGCGACCGACGGCAGGACGGGCGCACACAGCGCCGCCGTCGCCAGGACCGCCGCCATCAGAATGCAGCATTTTTTCATAGTCGTCTCCGTCAATACGTTATAGTCATCGAGTGGATCATCTGGGAATACTTGTAAGCATCCGCGTGATCGGCGGGAAGCCGCTCGTCTCCGTCATTCGCCTGTGTGGTGAACAGCACTTCAAACGTGCCGTATTCGAGCAGGTATCCGTAAGGATCGCTGACGATCGTCGGGGAGAAGATCCTCGTATATCCGAAGATCCTGTCGGGATCGGACAGATCGGCTGTCGTGTCTCCGTCGATCTTATCCCCGATCGCCTCCCACCAGACACGCGCTTCTCCCTGTAAAATGCCCTGATCGATGTTATCGATGATGTCCATGGAAGACCGCAGAGCCTGTACTTCGTCCGCCACTTTAGGCTCGGAAGTCGCCGTGGTGCGCCCTTCGCGCGCGGCAAAGAGATAATCCGATTCGGGATCGTAAACATAGTCGGCGCCGTAGAGAAGCGGATTGCTCGTGCCGAGATCGCTGATCCCGCTCCGCTCGATCACCTTTCTGCCGCCTTTCACGATATGATCGAGATCGGAGCAATCGAGCTCGTAAACATAGTTAGTCTTGAACACTTCCGATTCTTCATAGAACAGATAGACCTTTCCGCCCTTATCAAAGCTGACGAGACTCGGCTCGATCGCGCCCGGATAATACGTCAGACCGACGCTGTCCCATTCCGAACTGTTAAAACGGATAAACGGCTGCGTGCCGACTTTGACCCATTCTCCGTCCGCCTCTTTCGCGACCGCGAATCCGATATCCGCATCCGCGCGATCCGCCCTGTCGCTTCCGCTGTATGCCATCAGATAAGAGTAGTCCTCTCCGCCGTAGGCAAAGGTGCCTTTTACCACATCCGCATTGAAGACGCGTGCGCTGTCCCAGCTGTCTTCGCTCGGCGTAATACAGGTGACCGGCTCGCCGTATGTCCATTCTCCGCCCGAATAGGTCCCCTTGCGCACGGCGATGCTGTCCGTCGTATCGTCGTATTTAACCGTATTGCGCGTATAGAACAGCCAGCGCGTCGTTCCTTCCTGGATAGCGGAAGGCTGTTCGTTGTAATATCCGAGGCTTTCGTCGAACACCGCGTCGATGCCGTCGTATACTTTTTCTTCAAACGTTTCATCCCCGCCGGGCTTTTCCTCACTCGGGTTGCCGTTGCAGGCCGCGAGCGAAAGCGAGCACAGCCCGACCATCAAAATACAGAATACCTTTTTCATGCGTTACCTCCTCATGCGGGGACAGTGCCCTTTTCGATGCAGTCACGAATGGATTGCCTGCTCGGATCGAACAGATTTCCGACGCTGAAATCCCCGTAGTAGAGCGCGATGTCGTCAATGATCAGCTCCGTGTCGAGATTAGAATTGAACAAACGCGTGATGGAGATCTTGACGACCGGATTCTTGTCAAAGTCAAGCACGCCTTCGTTGCCGTATGTAGGGGTCATCGACCATGCGGGAGCCGCATACTGAGAAAACGGGATGCGGATCCACCCTTTGAAGTTGGCGGGCACCCGCATGAACGTCTGCGTGTGATAGGAAAATTCCTCGCCCGTCTCCACGTTATAGGCGTAGAGCGTCTTGTATTTCTGTCCCACATCGTTGAGATTGTACTGTTCGAGCAATCCCGTCCCGAGATTGTATTGGAAAATCTCCAACGCAAAACTTGCAAGATACGGCGCTTTATTTTCGACATATACCGTGATCCCGTTCGCGCCCGACCAATCGGTCGCTTCGCGCCGCCCGAAGTTGAAATGTACGCCGGCATAGGAATTCTTGCCCGCATCATATTCGGCGGAATCACAGATATAGGACAACGCCGTGCCTTCCGAACCGCCGTTCACGATGGCATATTCGGATTCCTGACCCGACATATACAGCTTTTTGAACAGTTCCGCCGCCGTCCGCTCTTTCCCCGCCGCCGCAAAGGCATCTTCGTCAAAGGAAAAACTCTCCACGATCTTCATGTCGCCTTTGGTCTCACAGGCGGAATTATATTGCGTGACGAAACCTTCAAATACCGCATAATCTTCCTGCGACGCGGAACGAAGCTCTCCGACCACATTGCCCGTTTCCGACGTCAAAGAAATGTCGTCTTTCTTCAATTCGGTAAAATCGGCGATCTCTTCCGCGGGCGCAACAGTCCCCCGATCGTCGACCGTGACGCAGGAAACGTCGAACAGATACAGACAAACGCCGTCCGCGATCCACGTATCTCCCGATGCAAAATTGCTGTTGACCGCCGCCGTAAACGTCATGGATATTTCCGAAACCGAACCGATCTGCGCACCCGCTCCGTAATTGAGCGCGGAGAACGGGAGCAGGATCTCACCGTAAAACATATACGGGATCTCCAGCGTGCCCGCTTTGTTCCATTGGAGCGGAGTCGAGATCGTCGCCTCCTGCGCTTCGGGCGACGAATATGCATACCCCTGCTCCGTTCCCGACGTTTTGCTCCACACATATTCTTTTCCTGCGGACGTCACGGAAAAGCTGACGGGCAGGCTGTAATGATAAGTGTTTTTCATGAACACTTTCACGGCGAGCGCGTTTCCCGTCACCTCCTGTGCGGCGGGAAGCGTGTAAGCAAGCGTTTCGTTGCCTTCCAGTTTCCCCTCCGCCTCATAGATCAGCGGAGAAGCCGATTGCGCTGCCGCCGCAAACGTACCGACGGAAAGCCCCGTTGCCGTCAGCATGGTCACGGCAAGCGCCACGGAAAACAGTTTGTTTTTCATTGTCCTCCTCCTTGTATTTCGGTTGTCTTCATTTCCAGCGTTTTAAGGAAAAATTCCATGAACGCCGCTCTGTCCAGATTGACGGCATAGGATACTTTTGCCGCATCTTTGCGGTCGCATCTACAGGTAAACGCCCGATACGGCCCTTCCAGCGGGATGATAAGCCCGCATTCCACATAATCGCAGAACCCGCCGTTCACCTCTGCAACCGTAAGTGCGTCATGCATCGTCGGTCTGCGCCCAGGATGCGTGTCCATCCATTTTGCGATCATCGCTTTGAGCATTTCCGACGCGCTGTCCGTCCCCGCCGTCGCTCGTTTGAGTTCTTCATCGCCGAGATAGGTATACGATGTGACATCCACCCCGACGAAACGGATGGGAACGCCGCTTTGCACGACCGCTGACGCAGCTTCGGGATCGCAGCGGATATTCCACTCCGCCTTATCCCTGACGAACGATCCGCCCATGCACACGATTTCCGCCAACTTTAAATAAGCCTCAGGATACTTTCTCGCCGTATCCGCTATATTGGTCAAAGGTCCGATCGCCACGATCGTGATTTCGCCCGGATAACGTTCCGCCTGATCGGCGATAAATTCCGCCGCGGGTTTTATGCAGACGGGCGCCCGCTCAAACGTCGACGAATAATGAGGGATGACCGGCCTGCCATCCGGCAGACAATTCTCAAACGGTTCCACGCAGAAATGTTCGCGATACGGATAATCGTTCCCGACGTAGACGCCGACATCCGTTCTCCCCAGCCCGCCCAGCAGCGCAGAGGCGATCTTCGCCCGCTGAAAGCTGTTGCGGTACACGGTCGTTACCCCGAGCAGATCGAAACATCGCATCCTGACCGCCGTCACCAACGCGTACGCGTCATCGATATCGTCCCCGATGTCCGTATCGATGATGATTTTTTTCATATTCCCCATGTAAAGCTCCTATAGATCTGCGTCTTTCATATTTTCGGGCACTTCTTTATAGTAGCTGACGTCGCCGTATACGGACGAAATCGTCAGATCTTCGTATCCCGACTCGGGATCGTTCGGTGCCCATGCGTAATCGATCCCCAGCCGTTCTTTATGCGCGCGGAAGCAATCGTTGTTGAACTCGATATAATTGCTCAGCCCCGCGCTCTCGCACCATTGAAGCAGATCGGCGATTTCCGAAGCGACATCTTCCTTGGACGCCTGGCCGATGATCTCAGCGTACTTTTTATACCATTTGGAACGAATATTGCTCTGTGTGGTCAGACTCGTCTTATAGCGGCTGTCCGAAGTATCGAGCGTAAATTCAAACCCGCGCTTGTCATAGGAGTACGGGATCAGCGCCGCGCGCGAATTCCATTTGACATAATCGCGGTAATTATTGAACTGTCCGCCGCTGATGCTGGTCAGATTGACATACATGGGATTGCAGAGGAACATACAGAAATAGATCCCGTAGCTCTCCACGTTCGTCTGGAACGCCGTCTTGACTTCGTCTGTATAATCCATCTGCCCGTATTTATAGACATACTCGCTCCCGTCGTCGAGCGTCACCTTCGTCCCGGGCTGTACGGTATAAAAATACGTTCCGTTTTCCGCGTCGTCCGCTGTGTTGATCCCATAATAAATGAGACGCTGTCCCTCTTCGGAATACAGATAATCGAGCAGTTTGATCACACGGTCGGGGCGCTCGCAGTTCGCCGATACCATCGTGAACAACTCGCCAGAAGTGCGGCAGGAAAGCTGCGGCACGTCTCCCTTGCTATTGGTAAAGATGATGGGAACGTAAGCGGCGTCCTCCCCCTTCGGATTATTCCCGTTGAGGTTCATCTCCCAGTTTCTGAAATAGCTGGACGGAGTGATCATCTTGCCGATATACATGATGGGCTCGCCCGTCTGGATATACTGATTGATCTGCGTCTGCGTCGCACCCAAGCAGCCGGATGTGAGAAGATTGCTGCGATACAACTCGTTCATCCACTGCATCATCTCGACGAAATTTTCGCTTGCCTGCGGATAGACATAGTTCCCGTCTGTGTCTTCCTCCTCGCAGGAAAAATATTCCATCAACACCTGAATGCCGCGGCTTCCGTTCTTCTCGTTGGAGTCAAATGCGGAAATCAGGACGGAGTGGTTGCTGTTGGGGAGCGCATACGTCTGCTTTGTCCACAGCAAGAATTCCAGAACGCCGTCGGGATTTGCCATATCCGCGTCCTTCCATGCGGGATCCTGCTGTTTTTTGTACTCGCAGAAGGCTTCGAGGTAGTCCTTGCGGACGACGATCCCGTCGTTCGGAAGGATATCGCCGCCCAATTCCCGATAGGACTGCATTTCTTCGCTGTTGTAAAAGTTATTGACGATATAGAAGAGATTGTCATCCGCATCCTTGTAGGTGTTGAGCATTTCCCCTTCTTCGGTGATCCTGCGCCATAAGGAGGGCGCCCAACGCTCGGCAAGTCCGTTTATGGGAAAGATCTTGCCGCCGCCGACCAGGTCGTCCATCCCCGCCGTCACCGACACGAGATCGGGAAGATCGTTGCCCGCGATCAGGTTCGTCAGCTCGCTTCCGTCGCCCGAAGTAGCCTTTTTGAAATTGATCTTGACGCCCGTTTTGCGGAGGATCTCGTCCATGACCCGCGACCCCTCTTTGGGAAGCGAATACGAAGTGCTGTCGATGAACCAGTCGATCGTGATGATCTCGTCCTTCTCCCACTGCGTCCAGCTGTCGATGGTATCGTCCTCATCCGCATAGGGAAAATCGGGATATTCATAGCCGCCGAAATCGAACATCGAATTGTTGCAGCCGCTCAGAGCGATCCCGCCGAGCATCATTCCGCCCAGCGCACAACAGAGAAATTTTTTTCCGAAACGCATATATTTCCTCCTTTATCAGCCCTTCAGCGAGCCGATCATGATACCTTTGGTAAAATGTTTCTGCACGAACGGATACATGCACATAATGGGGATGAGCGCGACGATGATGCCCGCATAGGAAATCGTCTTGGCGGAGACGAGATCGGAATATTCCGACCCCGAGGATACGCCGCTCGCTTCGTTGATCAGGTGCTTCAGATAATACTGCAAAGTGATCGTCCAGTCGCCCGCTTTGGTGTAGAGCATCGTGCCCATATAGCTGTTCCAGTGATCGACCGCCACCCACAGCGCCACCGTCGCAAGAACGGGCTTGGAAAGCGGCATATAGATGAGCGCCCAGATCCGCAGTTCGCCCGCGCCGTCCAACTCCGCCGCTTCGTACAGACTGTCGGGGATCCCTTTATAAAAGTTGGATACGATAATCATGTTATAGACGGAAAGAACGGAAGGAATGATGTATACCCAGAAGGTATCGTACAGCCCGATGATCCGCAGAAGCAGATACATGGGAACGATGCCGCCCGAGAAGAACATCGTGAAAATGAAGATCCAATAATATGCTTTTTTACACCTGAGGTGTTTACTGGACATTGCATAAGCCACGAGCGCGGTGAACAGCACTTCCGTGAGGATGCCCGTCGCCGTGCGCAGGACGGTATTGCGGAACGCCGTCCAGAATTCTCCGTCCTGAAAGATCACGCCGAAATTCGCCAGCGTCGCGCCCCGAGGCCAGAAAAACACGCCGCCAGACGCATATTCCTGTCCGTTGGAAAACGAACCGATGATGACATACCATAACAGATAAAATGTAAGCACCGCAAAAATGAACAGAAAGATGTAAATGATCCAGTCCACCCAATGCATGCGGAAGAGTCTCCGCTGATGCTTTTTTTCGATGACCACGCTCAAAACAAACCCCTCCCCGCAACTTTTTTGCTGATGAAATTGCTCGCCACGAGCAGGATCAGGCTGACGAACGAATTGAACAGTCCGATCGCGGTCGCGTAACCGTATCTGCGCGACGAGAAACTCAAACGATAGATATACGTCGCAAGCACTTCGCTTTTGCTCAGATTGACCGCGTTCTGCAATGAGTTGAACTGCTCGAAGGAATTGCTCAGCAGGCGCCCGATATTCAGGAGCAGGAACACCGTGATCGTGGGAGCAATGCACGGCAGGGTGATATAGATCGCCTTCTGCCAGCGCGTCACGCCGTCCAGCTCCGCCGCTTCATACAATTCCGGATCGATAGAAGCGATCGCCGCCATATAGATGATCGAGCCCCAGCCCACCGACTTGATGATGGACGAAATGATGAGCACCGCCCAGATGTGGTCGGAATCCATCAGATAGACGGGATCGACATCGGACGACAATCCGAACGCATTGAGAATGGGGTTCATGATACCCGTCGTCTGATCGGTCAGGGCGATGACGATACCGCCGTAGATCGCCCAAGAAATGAAATGCGGGAAGGTCGTGACGATATGGATCCCCTTTTTGAACCACTTATGCCTCACCTCATTGAGGATAAGCGCAAAGATAATGGGAGCCGGGAAATTGAGCAGCAGTAAGATCAGATTGACGATGAGGGTATTGGACATCACGTTCCAGAAATCCACATCCTGCAAAAACGCCGTGAAGTGTTCAAAGCCGACCCATTCCCCGAACAGCAATGTCCCGAGCAGATTGGACGAATAATCCGCATCCTTGAATCCGAGCAGCAACCCGATCATGGGCAGATAATGAAACACGATTATCACGAGAAGCCCGAGTGTCGCGACGATGAAGATCGTCCAGTTCCGGACATCCCATTTTTTTCTTTTTTTCCGACAAACCGCGCCGTCCATGTATTTCCTCCTTTGTGCGTTGAGCACGAATATCTTTTTTACAATTTCATTATACACGAATATCTTTTTTACAATTTCATTATAAATGTGCCGTTATCGTTTGTAAATAACGAAAGCCGAGGACTATTTATACTTTTTCCGATAAACCCGATCAAATAATGGTAAAACATACCATTTTTCTTGACGTTTTTATAACTTTAATTCAAAAGGCGGTCTTGACAAAGCGCCCTTTCGGTGTTATACTTTTCCCGATATCATACAAAAAGGCGGCACATCATGATCAAGATGCAATATGTCTGGATCCGCAACTACGAATCCCCCCGAACCATCGTAGCGCACCAACACGCGTGCTACGAATTCATCTATTATCTGAAAGGCGACGGCGAAGGATCCTGCGGAAAGATCCGCTATCACTATGAACCGGGGACGTTCGTTCTCGTGGAGCCCGATACCGTGCACGGCGAGATGCACAACACGCAAACAAGCATGATCTCCGTGGGATTTTATCTGCAGGAGCATTTCATCGAACCGCAGACCTGCTGTCTCAAAGACGATTCCTCCAAGATCTTCGATCTCGTGCAGGCCATCCGCCACGAGTTCAAGCAAAAGCCCTCTTACTATCGGGAATATATTGAAAATCTGCTCAGCGATATCCTGATCAACGTCATGAGACGGACGGCGAGCGCGTCCCCCGCAAAGGATACCAACATCGACTATGCGATCTCATATATCAGGGAATACTACATGGCAGATATCAATCTGGTCGATCTGGCAAAATCGACGGGATATTGCGACGACTATTTCCGCATCGTATTCAAGAAAAAAACGGGTATGTCGCCCAAAGAATACATCCTCGAAACGCGCCTGGACGCCGCAAAAAAAATGCTCGCCGACAAGAGCATTTCGCTGACCGATATTTCCGCCAAATGCGGGTTTGAATATTACAGCCGTTTTTCCCTCTTCTTCAAGGCTAAGACGTCGCTGACCCCTTCGGAATACCGCAAAAAGCTTTTTTCCGAATCATCCTCCTCCGAGGAAGCGGCGAAATCCTGAATCTTTGAGCGGAGCGGCATCGCTTCCGAACTGCACTTGTTTATCCCGAATCATTCAATCTTTTCATACAGATGCACCTGACAAAAAAACGGGCCGGCGAACTGTCATCGCTAGCCCGTTTTTTTCAGTTTTTTCTTTTTATGCGGCGGATCGCCAGGATCACGCCGAACACGGCAAGAAAGATCGCTATCGTTATGGCAAAGATCCAGGCCATTTCCTCCGCGCCGATCGTTATCCCGAAAAAGTCCATATCCATGCTGAACGCGTCCCGCAGCGCCTTCTCTGCCGCCTCGGGCGCTCCGTTGCACAGTTCGCTCAACGCTCCGCGGCAGAAGATATTGCGGAATACTCCCGCCGAATATGTCCCGGGAACGAATAACACGATGTATTGGACTGCCGTCGGAAAGATCGAAACCGGCATATACGCGCCCATCAGAAACCCGATCGCCGCGCTCAGGATCCCCGTCACCGCCGAATGCACGCTCGAAGAACGGATAAATCCGCAGATGAGCGTGCCGATCAGCGAAGCGGAAAACGCGCTCATCAGCACCATACCGACGGCGGAGAACACCGCCGCGGCCGTCAGATACCACCCCGCGATCGCGAGATAGACAAAACATACGCAAAGGACGATAAAGACGATCGCGCACGTCACGACAAAGTTACACGCAAAATACGCCGCAGAGACCGTCAGACGGCGAACAGGCGAGACGAAAATGTCCGCGATCGCCCCCCTCTCCCGATCCTCGATCATGACGCTGTGCGCGGAAAAAGATACGGTGATACAGGACACGGAAACGACGCCCGCGATCGTCCAGCCGTCCACGAACCCGCGCAGAGCCTTCGCGTCGTACGGGATCCCTTCGAGAGCGGATTTCACGCTGTTCATCTGAATATCGCCGAGAAAGAGAAAATACAGCAATAAGACGATCAGCGGCGCGAGCAGGGAGAAAAACACTCCCGCCCGATTGCGCAGAAAGATGCGGAACCCGCGCAGCACCAATCCGAAAAAAGAACGAATCTCACGCGTGTTCATTGCCGTTTTCACCTCCCGCAAGCCTCTTTCCCGTCACGTTGAGAAATACGTCGTCCATATCCCCTTTTACGAGTTCAAAATCGGGGATATGCGCGTCCGCTTCCCGCAGGATACGCTTCGCCTGCACGGATGAATCGACGCGCAAGACATATCTTCCCGCCTCGAATACTCCGCCGTATTGTCCGAAAACGCGATCGTTTTCTTCCGTGCGCGAGACATATATATAAAGATAGTCGCCCGAAAAGCAATTTTTCAGTCGGGCGGGCGTTCCCTGCGCGGCAATACGCCCGGCATCGATGATGACGACGTCGTCCGCGCGGTTAGCCTCTTCCATGTAATGCGTCGTCAGAAAAATCGTGAGTCCTTCCTCCTGACGAAGCTCTTCCAGGGTATCCCAGACGATGCGCCGCGTCTGCGGATCCAGTCCCGTGGTCGGCTCGTCCAGAATGAGGATCTCAGGCTTGCCCAACAGCGCACGCGCGATATCCGTTCTGCGCCGCTGTCCGCCCGAAAGTTTTCCGTAAGGACGCTTTACGATCTCCTGTAACGCGAGAAGCCGCACGATATCGTCCGTGCGCTTTTTCGCCTCCGCTCCCGTCGCCGCATAAAGAGCCGCGCGCAAAGACAAATTTTCCCGCACGGTCAGCGCGGCGTCCTGCACAGAGCCCTGAAACACGACGCCCAGCTTCTCACGCACGCGCTCGGGATCGCGGTCGATATCATATCCCCCGACGATGACCTTCCCCGCGTCTTTATTGAGAAGCGTACAGATGATGTTTATGGTCGTGCTCTTGCCCGCACCGTTGATGCCGAGAAAGGCAAACAGCCTCCCTTTCCCGACGGCAAGATCGATATTGTCCACGGCAAGCACGTCGCCGTATCGCTTTGTCAGTCCGTTGATTTCGATTGCAGGAGTCCGATCCATACCAACTCTCCTTCCCTGATTATGTTTCATTATATCATAACAAAAAAAAGCCGTCAACGGCATGACGGCTTTCAAATGTTAAATTTTGTTTACAATTCAATCCCGCTCGGGCAGGTTTAGATCCGTGATCCTGATCCCCGCCAAACTCCCCGATCGGGTGAGCTGCACATACAGATTTCTGAAAATTTTCAGATAGGGCATCCCGTCGTCGCAACATCCCAGTTGCAGGACATGAGACGTCGCGTCATAGGCAATATCGCCGTCAAATACGATCCGTTCCCCGCCTCCCCGCTCCGCCGCGCATCTGTCCAGATACAAGATCCCGATCTCCGCTTCGAAGGGTTCGGACAGCACGCGGCTTTCCATACAGAATGCGGGAAAATATCCGCCGAATCCGCCCACTCTGCCGCATTCGGAATCGACTTCCAGCGAAAGATATGAACTGCCGAGATAAACGGAGTAATCTCCCCCGCCGTTTTCCGCATACAACGAGGAATCGCCGCCCGCATTGCAGTATCCGATCCCGATTTCCTGATACGCTTGCAGGCGTCGGGGCTCCTCGTCCGAACAAAACCGAAAGACCGCCGTTCCCAATTCCGATTGCCGATCGGCGGTAAAGCGCTTGAGTTCGGCTCCGCACAGGCGTTCGGGAAGCCAGACCGCCAAAACGACGGGAATCAATCCAATACACGCCCACAGCGCATCGGGTGCAAAGATCGCACCGATCGCCGCGGCACACGCCCCGACCGCTCCGAAAATGAGACATAGGATCCAAAAACTGACGAGATATTGGCGAAATGCGCCGTGCGACTCCGTCACAGCCGCTTCCGCCATTGTGCCGTGTACCGTCTTTTCCTGTCGGCCCAGCAACGCACGCAGGCGGCAAGATCCGATCATCTGCGGGATCCCGACCAAAAGCTCGCCTCCCACGATCAGAGCACCAATGACATAGCCGACGTTCCCGCCTTCCCGATACAGCCTCACCATATACGGGAACAGCTCAACGGCGGCGAGTACGACGATCGCCGCCGTCACAAATAGCGCAATGATCTGCTTTTTGACACAGGAACATGCCGTGCGATACAGATTTCTATCAGGAAAGAGCACGCCGTATAAATCAAATTCTTTCGGATCCTGCTCCGTATACTCGTCCATATCACACCCTCCTATCCTCTTGAAATGACTGCCGACCCGCCCGATCGCGCAAAGTTCTGTTACAGCCGATATATAATCGCGCACTTGCCGCAGAACACCGATCAACACACAAATAGCACCCTTACTGTAAGGCATCACAGTCAACGCACAAATAGAGCGCTCGCCATCTAACACCAGCCCGCCATTCTCCGCTTTCCTGCCGTCCGAAGTGTTTCAGCCGTGAAAATTCGTTCAGGCGCGCCTCTGCCTCATTTCATCCTTTTCAGCCAATGCCAGGGCGTCCAACTGTTTCCGATATCTCTTCTTGCCGACCCGCATTATCGCCATCCCCGTGATGACAAAGACGATCCCGAAAACGGACCAGCAGGACGAAGGATACAAGAGAGCCAGCGTCAGAGAAAGCGCGATCGCCAGCACAAAACACACAAAACGGATGATATAATAGGGCCGCAGGGCCGCAAAACGTTCCTGCGCTTTGCGCGAAAGCGCAAACCTTTCATCCACTTCCGTCCTCGCACGCTGACGTTTCAGGAATACGGAAAAACACATCCGTTCTGAAAAATAAAATGCGACCGACAGCAGTTCCTCGGCCAAAATCACGGCAAAAAAGACAAATCCGATCCCTTCGCCCACCGCGATCGCATCGCGGAAATAAAAAGCAAGAACAAAGAGAAGAGCGGTCAGAAAAAACTCTATGCAAGCCATCAGAATATACTGCTTTTTCTTATTTGTTTTCAACTGACGGAAGATATCAGGATCGGGAAACAGGAGTTTCCATTCCGCGGCATACAGCGCGCGGTCGTCTTCGTCATCCCCTAGCACCTCAAGCCTTGCGAGTTCCCGCGCATCCTCGTCACCGATCCCCCGTTCTTCCTCGCGTTCTCCGAACGGCGAGCTCAACGAACTACCCCGCCGCGCCGCGCAGACATCATTCGAAAACGCCGCCGCATTGAGCGTATTTTTCAGCAATTTCTCATATTGCAACGCCTTTTTCATTTCGTGGCTCAGCAAAACCGTGATAATGATCGTCATGAGCGCAAAAATCCCGCATAATACGAGCATGACGACTAGCGCGATCGCAAAAACTTTTGTTCCCTGTGCCTCATCCCCGTAAAACCCAGTATAAATCTCAACAAATGCCAGAAAAACAAAAATACTCGCCAGAAAACAAGACAAAACAATCCACATCAGGCGATAACGCGGATATAATTTTGCCTTGACCTCATCCAGCTCGATCTTTGATGTATATTTTTCAAATGACTTTCGGATCAGATTCATGTTCCCTCTCCCGACCGGAACGATCACCGCGCAAAGCGCAGACATACAGCATGACGCATACGACTACGTCAACGCAAAAGAGAAACTGGCACAGCGCATATACGATCGCGTCCGATCGGGGCATTCTCTTTTCCGCAAACGTACCGTAACAAGCAACAGCGCCGATGAGACCGCTCATCACGATCGCCGCAATGTCGCACAACGAAAAGAGCAGGACAAACGGAATCCCGAAGATCGAAATGGAAAAGACGATCCCGAGCACAAAAATCGCGAGATATGCGGGGATCTGGCACAGTTTGATGATCATGTTGCATCGCGCCAACACCGCCGCGTTCCACTTCTTCGCAAACGACAGCGCACAGAGCAACACGCAAAACAGAAAGGCAATCACCCCGTAAAGCGCGACCGCGGCAAGGAGCAGATATCCGTTCCCCGCAAAAAGCGACTCCATAAGAAATCCCGTATACATACAATGCAATGCAAATAAAAGCGTATACGGAAACAAAATGATCGGAATGCAAAGCAAATATTTCATATCCTCACTCCAACATGAGCTCGTCTCGGACTCGCCCTGCCGAATACAATCATATCATGATTTGCTTCCGTTTTCAAGATTTTTCGCAAAAATGGCTTAAAAACCTGCAATTATGTCACACATAGTACTTTGCAAACCTGCAGTATTTACTTCAAATTACTTTACAAACCGCAAAAATATGATATAATATTCCTATCAATGTTTATTTTGCGGATGTGGCGAAATTGGCAGACGCGTCGGACTTAGAATCCGATGGGCAACCTTGCAGGTTCAAATCCTGTCATCCGCACCAAGTCATAATAGCTTGAACTTCTTTACCGTAAAAAGAATGTTCGGGCTATTTTGCTATATTGAGGAATTAAAAAGATTCCGAACATAAAAATAGCGGGCAGAGCGAATTTCGCTCTGCCCGCCTCGCCGTTTTTATCATCATAGTCTTTTTCTTCTACGGCGCAACTCGATAATTTCGATTTTTACTAATTTATATACCGCAACTTTCAGCGGTTTCCTCTCGCCGCAACTTATATAGCGGCGTTCCCTGTACTTTTTAAAGGGATAAATTATTATTAAGTTTTGTATTCAGTTGTCGACTTGCCGACCATTCGGCATAGTCTTTTTGCCCTTGTTCGGACAGAAGATATGCCCTGATTTGCGGTAACAGAACTCTT
>CALVZL010000036.1 GCA_944372525.1 uncultured Clostridia bacterium | reverse complement strand
CTCCTTGTATTTTAAGTGATGCGGTCGCCAAACCTTCACTTATTTTAACACGGAGGTTTTTATTTACTAAAGTATTTTTTATTGTCCCCCAGTAGAACTGGGGGTTTATTCATGCTAAAGCGCCAATTAAAAAGACAGGCGAGCCGAATTCGACTCGCCTGTCTTTACGGGAGCGCCTGACCGAGCGCTCCGTTCATACCTATTTTATTTAAGAAACAGGCACTACATTGACTGCGCGGAGCTTTCCGCCGTCCTTAGGATCGGGTTCTGTCTCAAACGTAACTTTCTGCCCCTCTTTCAGCGTACGGAAACCCTCCGTCTGAATTGCAGAAAAGTGGACGAAAATATCGTCCCCGCCTTCGTCGTTGGAAATAAATCCATAGCCCTTCCCGTCATTGAACCATTTAACAGTTCCGTTCACAATATAACCTCCTGTGGCGCCGCTTTGAATCCATTCGCTTCAAACAAATTTATTTCCGTTCTTACGAATTTTAATCAATGTCTTTCAGTGCCTATTTTATTATACCACGTTTTTACGCATTGTCAATAACATTTCAAGAAAAATATGCAGTTTTTCTGCAGCTTCACCGCTTTGCAAATCATTTTAAATACGCCCGCAGAAGAGCGACCTTGTCTGTTTTCTCCCACGGAAGTCCCTCTTTTCCGAAATGGCCGTACTGACAGGTTTCGGAATAAATGGGCCGAAGCAAATCAAGTGCGCGGATGATTGCCGCAGGGCGCAGATCGAATTCTTTGACCACGATCAATGCCATCTCATCGTCCGGCAATTTTCCCGTCCCGTAGGTATTTACAAAAACGGAGACGGGCCGCGCAACTCCGATCGCGTAAGCGATCTGAAGTTCCATTTCGTCCGCAAGCCCCGCTGCAACAAAGTTTTTGCAAATATACCGCGCCATATAGGCGGCACTCCTGTCCACTTTCGTCGGATCTTTTCCCGAAAAAGCCCCGCCGCCGTGCGCACATCTGCCGCCGTAAGTGTCGACGACAATTTTCCGCCCCGTCAGCCCGGAATCTCCCTCCGGCCCGCCGATGACAAACTTCCCCGTCGGATTGATCAGATATTTTGTATTTTCGTCCAAAAGTTCCGCGGGAACAACGGTGCCGATCACAAACTTTTTCATATCCCGCGCTATTTGTTCCTGCGAAATGTCGGCGGCATGCTGAGTAGAAAGAACGACCGTATCTACCCGAACGGGAATCTTTCCGTCGTATTCTACGGTGACCTGGGTTTTTCCATCCGGGCGCAGATAGGGAAGCGTTCCGTTTCTTCGCAGCTCGGTAAGCCGTTTTGCGAGCCCGCTCGCCAGCATCACGGGAAGCGGCATCAGCTCTTCCGTTTCGCGGCAGGCATAGCCGAACATCATGCCCTGATCGCCCGCACCGAGAACATCGTCGTTGTCGCCTCCTCTGCGTTTTTCCACAGAAGCGTCGACCCCCTGCGCAATATCGGGCGACTGACCGTGGACAAGCTCGATAATCCTGCATTTGTCGTACGCAAATTCTCCCTCCGTATAGCCGATCTCACGGATGATTCTGCGCGCCACCGCTGAATAATCGACTTTCGCGGCGCTTCTCACCTCACCCGTAATTAAGAGCGTATTGTATGCTGCGCAGCACTCAATTGCAGAACGCGCATTCGGATCCTGTTTCAGAAGCTCGTCCAAAATTCCGTCTGCAATTCCGTCGCAAACTTTATCGGGATGTCCTTCCGTCACGCTTTCGCTGGTAAAAAATCGTTTCATATTTCATCCTCTTTGCTATTCTTTCTGAT
Source organism: uncultured Clostridia bacterium (assembly GCA_944372525.1). GTDB lineage: Bacteria > Bacillota > Clostridia > Christensenellales > Borkfalkiaceae > Gallimonas. The sequence continues at coordinate 35,130 of CALVZL010000036.1, read as the reverse complement.
TATAATACGACGCGGACAAAATGTCAATCGATTCCGCCGCGCAACTATACGGCTGTAATTTAGTTTTGGCCTTTCCGATCAAAAAACGGCAGCGCTGCAACGCTGCCGAAAAAAGTCGGATGCGGAAAAATCCCGCTCAATCGTCAAAAAGCCCCATGAGTTCGGGAATATCCGTGATTCCTCTGAAGACAAGCTGTTTGCAGCTTTCCCACAAGCTGACCATCCCCTCTCGTACGGCCATGGAGCGAAGCTCTTCCAGCGGTTTTCCGTCATTGATGGCAGATTTGAGAGTATCGCTGATATACATAATTTCATGAACCGCAATTCTGCCCTTGTAGCCCGTATTCGAGCAGTATTGACAACCCTGCGCACGGAAAAGAGAAACAGGCTGTTCGAGTTCGAGCAATTTCATCTCTGTCTCCGTCGTGCGGCTGCGTTTTCTGCAGGCGGGACACAGCCGTTTGACAAGCCGCTGTGCAATGACTCCGACGAGGGCATCTGCAACAAGATAATCGGAAACCTTCATATCCTCCAATCGGATGATCGCACCGGGAGCATCGTTGGTGTGCAGAGTCGAAAAGACCAGATGGCCCGTGATCGCCGCACGTACCGCAATCTCTGCCGTATCTTCGTCACGGATTTCTCCGACCATGATCACATCGGGGTCCTGCCGCAAAACGCTCCGAAGCACACGGGAAAACGTGAGATCCGCCTTTACGTTGACCTGAACCTGATTGACCCCGTGCAACGTATATTCGACGGGATCCTCGATGGTAATGACATTGACGTTCGGTTTATTGATCTCCCGCAAAAAGGAATAGAGCGTCGTCGACTTTCCGCACCCTGTCGGTCCGGTGAGCAAAACAATTCCATAGGAATGCGCCAAGATCTTGTCGATGACCTGATTTTCCTCAGGAGTGAATCCGAGATCCTGACGAGTGAAGTTAAACGATGTCTTATCCAGGATACGGATTACAAATTTTTCTCCGTAGACAGTCGGAAGCGTGGATACACGGAAATCGAAGTCTGTTCCGTTGATCGCCATACTGATACGTCCGTCTTGCGGAACTCGGCGCTCCGCGATCGAAATCCCGGAGAGAATTTTCAGTCTGGCGCATATTGCGGGATAGCTTTCAATGGGAAATTCCGCCCGCATCTGCAAATCCCCATCGATACGATAACGCACTTTGACGACTTTCTCAAAGGGTTCAATATGAATATCGCTCGCACGGAACGGAATTGCCTCCCGAATCACGGAATCGACAAGGCGAACCGCCGGATTGTTGATCACGTCGTCGTCTTTCGTAATCTGATTCATCAAGGCAACATCTTTCGCCTGGGCAACCAGTTCCTTGTCGCGGTTCCGCTGCAAATCTTCCAGCGCATTTGCCGTAGACTGCACCGCAACGATCGAATCAATGAAGATATCGATCTGAACAGACGGAACGAGAATAAAATCCATGGGACCGATATGGATTTTCCCAAGCAAAGACATGTCTGAAAAATCAAGCGGACGCGCAATCGCAAACAACATCAAACCGCGTTTATCGAGGCTGACGGGAACGATCTTGTGCTTACGCATAAACTCAAACGTCACGCGTTTGAGTAATTCCCGATCCACTTCCAGCATTCCCATTTCACAATAGGGAAGGTTATAAAACTCTCCGAACACCGCAAGCGCCGTAACCTCCGTGCAGTATCCTTTCGCAATCATATACCGATCCACGGGCATGTCGAGACGGCGGCAGTCTTCTAAAACCGCGCGCATCTGCCTACGGCGAAGGATCTTTTTATAAGCATAGAAATTCAGCAACTCATAGTCGATGTCCATCGATCTCCTCCTTACAGTTGCGTCATCAAAGAAAGCATCGGCGCATAGACGGCATAGAACAGAACCCCGATTGTCGCGCCGATGATTGCCAATGCAGCCGGCTGAACGATTGCCACGAGCGAATTGACCGCACGATCAACTTCCGTCTCAAAATAACCGCAGGAACGTCCGAGGACGGAAGCGATCTCGTTGGTCCGCTCTCCGACGGAAATCATCTGTACCATCATTTCGGGAAAAAGTTTATAATTTTCCAGGGCAAGCGTCAGTGACATACCCCGACGGACGTCTTCCGCCGCCTTTTGGAACTCCTGCTCCACATACTTGTTCCCGAGCACGATCACCACTTCGTCCATCGCGTCGGCGATGTCCATGCCGCTTTCGATCAAAAGAGCAAAAGCTCGGCAAAATCGCGCGGTAAGGTTGTTTTTGACGACCCGTTTCCCCGGGAAAACGCGGAATTTCAAACGGTCCCAGACCAGTCTTCCCGGTCTTGTATGAATTACGGCAAAAAACACCAAGAAAACCGCAACGATGACAAGAAGGATGATCTTCCAATTTTCACGGAAAAACTGTCCGAAATTGATGAGAAACAACGTGATGGCGGGAAGCTCCACATCCAGCTCAAAGAGCGCCTTTTGAAAGGTCGGGATAATAAAGACGATCATCAGAATTACGATCGCAATTGCCATGAAAATGAGCAAAACCGGATATGTCAGCGCCGCTTTTACCCTGCTGCGCAGTTTGCCGTCTGCTTCAAAGTAATCCGCAACGTTGACGAGAACCGTCTCAAGACTGCCGGAGAGCTCTCCGATCCTGAGCATGCTGATAAAAAACTGATACAATGCCTTTTTGTGCTTTGAAAATGCTTCTGAAAGCAGCTTTCCCGATTTGACATCTTCGTGCACTTGGATCAGAATCTTCCTGAAGAATGCCGTAAAAGACTGCGAGCGCAAGATATCCAGACTGTCAATGATCGACATCCCGGAGGTAAGCATGATGGAAAACTGACGGCAAAACGTCGCGATCTCTCCGACAGCAACCTTCCCCGTAACCGAAAAAAACGCATTCGGCGCTTTGTCCGAACTGACGCTCGATTTCACGAGATACAGCCCCTGCTTGACAAGTTGTGCACGAAGATCGTCTTCATTTTCCGCAAGGAAAGAGCCTTTGAATTTCTTTCCGTTCAAATTGACGGCAACGTATTTGAATTTTTTCAAAATGTTCCTCCTGCACTTCTTATTCCGGTAAGATCTTCTGCTCAGTTCTCAGAGAAACAGATTCGTATATGCGGTACAGATCTGCTCTCCGAAAAAAAGACAAACCGCTGCGGCTGTCGTGAGAAAGGGCGCAAAGGGAAATTCGTTTTTCCGCTCTTTCTCTTCCGCCGTCTCTTCGTCCGTTTTCAGAGATTTCTCTTCTCTTTTCCCGCGTCCTGCTTTCTTCGCGAGCGCATAGAAAGAAGCCAAAATACATGCGAACGCAATCGCAAGTACCGTACTTCTCCATCCGAGCAGTAATCCGACGCCTGTCATCAGTTTGACATCGCCCAATCCGAGTCCTTCCCGGCGAATGACAAGGAGCACGATAAAATAGATCAAGAGAAAAGAACCTCCGCCTGCAAGCAAACCCCAGAGACGGTCCTGCCAGCTCACTTCCGTTCCTATCCCGCAGATCTGCAAAATAAACGCCGCGATCGCACACAACCCGATGATCCCGTTCACGCTGTCCGGAATCATCATGTGTTCCAGATCGGTAAAGAACGCCGTGAGAAGCATGGAGACCGTGATGGAGCAAACGATCAGCACTCCCCATCCGTATGCATAAAAACGCCAAACGCATGCGACCCAAAAGAGGCAGTTCAACAACTCGACAATCATATAACGGGGAGAAATCTTTGTCCCGCAATGCCGACATTTCCCCCGCAGGACGAGATACGAGATCACGGGAATATTGTCGTACCACCGGATAGGTTCTCGGCAAACCGTACAATGAGAGCCCGGCTTGGCAATATTCATTCCTCTGGGAAGCCGATAGATGAGCACATTCAGAAAACTCCCAACGCAAAGCCCGAGAACTGCGGCTAAAAGATAAGTACAAACCAAATAAAACCGATCCATAAATCCTCAGAAGTTGGAATGCTTGTTGAATTGTTTCGCGAACTTTCCGCCGATAAGATCAAGATTATTCTGAAACTTATCGGAAAGCCGATCGGCAACCGTAAAAGCGCGGAATTTCAGACTGTTTTCATCCGCCTCCTCGTTCATTTTATCCAGCAAAAACCGATAGCGCTCGGGCAAATGAACGAGAATATATTCAGGAGAAGCAATATAATCGCTACGAACCGCCTGCTGTCCGTACAGCAGCAACCATTTGGCGAGAATTCGAAAATTTTCGAAGAGAAATCCTTCCTCCGTCTCAGGCATCTCTCTCGTCATGAACTTCGGATAACGCTTCGGAGTCTTGTGGAAGACTTTTCCCGGACGCAATTGAACGCTGCGCTGTTCTTCCTCTGTCTCCTCTTCCCGTTCAGAAGAAACTGAGTTCTCGCGCGGCGCCTCTTCCGCCGCGGAAGCATTCCAACGCTCGGTCTCCGCATCCGTCTGCGCCGCATTTTCCGAAAGGGCAGACGGTTCATCCGGCGAGCCCTGCGAAGGAGCATAAGCCTGCCGCTCCTCTGCAGACGCAGCTTCCGAATCCGCTTCTGAAAGAGTCAGCGACCGCGCACGCGCAATTTCCCGCGCGTTGATGACGGCAATCTCTCCCGCATCGTGATTGACGCGCATATATTCCGATTCCAGCTGTGCGGGATTGAGAAGCGAAAGCCCGTGCGGAATCTTCGCTACACCCAGCGTCCTTCCTTTCGAAGAAACGGAGATCACCGTACAATCTTCCCGCACGTCTGCAAAGAGAAAACTCTTCCCTCGCAAACGGAAAGAAGACTCATAGACAAAATTCAAAAGCGCATTCCCTTCGTAAGTGGCGACGCGGGGCGTAAGCCTGCATTCGGCGAGAACACGATAAAGTTCAGATGTAATGTGCTTGTCAAAATAATAGACGCCGTAAACTGTATATTGTTTGCTCTTCGCGAGAACGAAACGATTGACCTTCTGTGTCTTCAGGCGATCGCCGTAGAGATTCTGCAGTTCGGTTTCAAACGCCTGCTGCATCCGAACGCGCTGCATATTGGGAATGCGAAACGTTTCAAACCCGACCGTCTCATCGGGAAGCACAACGCAGACATTCCGCTCCTTCTCTTCCTTTTTCCTGTTTTCTTTGAAAAAAGCACGCAGTTCCGCACTTATTTCAGCAAAAAACAAATCGCTAAAAATGCGTTCCGTATAAAAAATTTCCCCGACTTTCTTTTCTTTGTCCTCTGCAGAATCCTGCAAGATGCGAATACATTGCCGCTGCATATCGAACCCGATGACAATCATAGTTATTCTCCCGCCTCCGGCGTCCCGTTCACATATCCCGCATGATAGCAAAATTTTATCAACCGACAGACGCCCTCTTCTGCAACCGAAGCAAATCGCACGTATAGCAATACGCTTTCTTTCTTGGTTACCGTCACGACAGTATCTCCCGTTGCCGCTTCCTCGGAAACGTTCAGCTTATAGCCAAACGTCTCCGCTTCTGCCGTGTATTGCCCGAGATCGATTGCCTTTCCGCCGACATATTTTTCAATCGCCGCGTCTCCCACAGAATCGAGAAAAAGCTTGCTTTGAACATATTCCCCGTAGCTGTCGGCATTCCGCACGGTAAGCTGCGCCAACGTAAGAATGAGCCCTCCGAGGATAGTAACGATAAAGATGAGCACGACGGCGTATTCCATCGCAAGACCGCGGCAACCCCGCAATTTCCTCTCTTTCCTCATGCCGAACCTCCGCCGGGGGTCTGCGAGAACACCGACCAGATCATACGGCAAATCGCATCGCCTTTTCCCGCGAGATATCCCGTAACTTCAACAGACTGCATATCGCTTTCGAATGCCGCAACGATCCGCACCGTTCCGTCGTCATAGACAAAGCCGTCGCTTTTCTCTGTCAGTTTCGTCTCATCCCGCACCAGAAATACAAGACGATCGGAATAATCCGAAAACACTTCTTCTCCGACCGCGTCCGTTCCCGCCACCTCGCGGAATGCGGCTACAAACTCCCCGCATAAATTGCAGACTTCCAAAGAACGCATCGCATTCGACTGCAATTTTGCCGCAAGCATGCAGGAAGTGATCCCGATCGCAGAGAGCAGGACCACAATCGTCATGGCGACAACCACTTCCGTGATCGTAAAAGCGCGGCGTATCCTTTTGCTGCCGACCTTTATTCGTCTTAAAAAAAATCTTTTATTCATAATAGACGACACACAGATATTCTTCCGCCGAAATCATCCGCCGTACATAAAAACGCAGCTCGTCCTCTCCGCTTTCGCCCGCATCGCCTCCCGTTTCCGCCGCGGAAACAAGGATCTGTTTCACGCGGGGGCAGACGATCGTCACCGTCCCCGTCTTGGCGCCCGTCAGCCCGTCTTGCGCGGAGGGATAGACAAAGACGGCGTTCCCCTCCGAAAAAGAAAAGGAAGCCGTTCCGCCCGAACCCTCCAAACGGATCGACGTACCGGACGGACCGCTTGTGAACGTGAGCGCCTCTCCGTCCGTATAGGAAAACCAGTCGTCGAGCTCCTTTCTCAGCGCCACGAGCTGTTCCGTCCTGTCGTAGGCCTGCTCGCTGCGCTCGTTGAAACGTATCATGAAAGCGACAAAAGAAGAGACCATGGCAGCCACAACGGCAAACAATGCAAGCACGATCGCCAATTCATACAACGTATATGCAGATCTTAAACGTTTGGAACGCTTCGGTCTCATTCTTTTCGCTCACTCTCCACCGGAATCCGTTCTGCCGCAGAGAACTCTGTGTCCATTGTAACATAATCCAATATATTTTGCAATAGTATGAAAAAATTATTTACAATTTTTTATTGCAAAAACGCTTTCCCTGTAAAAAACAAAAACCCCATATATCGGCAACGAGGCACAATACACAGGATTTCCTGGTGGGAACGGCAGAACTCGAATCTGCGACCTCTTGCATGTCAAGCAAGCGCTCTAACCAACTGAGCTACGCCCCCATATTCCGGATCGTTCTGAAAAGAACGCAACTATCATAACAAATCGAGCCAAGCTTGTCAAGCATTCTTTATAAAAAAGTCGCTATTTTTTCATAAAAAATCCGAAAATGCACCAAAATTTGAAAAAAAGCGGGAAACAAAAACATTCCCCGCGCACGGAAACCCGATGCTCTTTTCTTCAAACGCAGCGCCATCCTTTCAGTCGTACATCTCCGTCTTGGTGCTGCGTGCAAACAAACGGGAAATTTCCTCACGACAGCTGCGTTCATCGTCGCCTTTCAGATAGCAGACCCGATATACCGCCTCCGTAATGGGAAGATCGACGCCGTATCGTTCTCCGAGACATTTCATTGCCTTGGAGGTCGCAACACCCTCCGCAAGTTTTTCAAAACGCTCGCCTTTCGCAAGCATTTCTCCGTATTTGCGGTTGTGTGAATACGGAGAAAAGAGCGTTGTCTCATAGTCCCCCAAATGCGCAAGACCGTAAGCAGAGAGTTCGTTCCCGCCCATTGCCTTGATCAGGCGCGCCACCTCCCGCGCTCCGCGGGACATCAGAGGCCCTTTCAGAGGGACACAAACGACGTCCAAGATTCCGGCGGCAATCCCCATGACATTCTTTGCTGCCGCGCCGATTTCCGTGCCGATGAGATCGCTTCCGTAGTAAAAACGGATCAGATCGCTCTTGAAGCGCTCCACAAGATCTCTCTTGAGAGAGTCATTGACCGAATCGATGACCATGCAATTCGGAACACCCTGCACAAAACTCTGAATATGTCCGGGGCCCACCCAAACCGCAATTTTTTCGGGCGAAATTCCGCTTTCGACAAGAACTTCGGAAAGCCGCTTCCCCGTTTCCGCCTCGATGCCTTTCATACAGAGCACAAAGACTTTATCCGCAACAGGATAACGGAGAATCTCCCGCATAAATCCGCGCAATCCCTGCGCACTGATGGAGATCACGATCACCTCCGCTCTTTTCACTGCAAATTCCAAATCGCAGCTGAGCGCAATGGCCTCGTCCAATGTTACGTATTCGTTCTTTCCCGTCTGTTTCAAAATTTGATACGATTCGCTGTCTTCGGGACCCCAGGAACAGACCTCGTTTCCCATGCGAGAAAGATACCAGGCAATAAACGATCCCCAACGCCCGCAGCCGAGTACGGATATCTTCATAAACCTTTTCCTCCCTTTCAGATCTTTCAGATTTCTTTTCGCTCAATAAATGCACGAGACAGCGTCACATCGTCGGCATATTCGATCTCGAGACCGATCGGAATACCGCTCAGAAGGCGCGTGACCTTCACGCCGAGCGGCTTGATCAGTCTTGCTATATACAGCGCCGTCGCCTCTCCCTCCACATCCGGATTGGTCGCCATGATAACTTCGGAGACCTTTCCTTCTCCAACACGGGCGAGCAGTTCGCGGATCCGGATATCATTGGGCGTAACGCCGTTCATCGGATCGATCACTCCGTGCAAGACATGATAGACGCCTTTGAATTCATGCAGCTTTTCGAGCGCAATCACGTCTTTGGGCTCTTTTACGACACAAATGACCGACTTGTCCCGATGAAGACAGATATCGCACACGTCGCCCTCGGTAAAATTTCCGCAGATTTTGCAAAGATGGACCTTGCGCTTTGCGCCGACAACGGCGTCAGCAAAAGCAACGGCGTCTCCTTCCGACATCGAAATGATTTTATAGGCGTACCGCTGCGCCGTTTTTTTCCCGACCCCCGGAAGCTTGCTGAACTCGTTGATCAGTCTCCCGATCGGTTCGATAAACACTTCCACTTTACAGCAGACCTCCGCCCAACGCTCTGAACTTGCCCATCTTTTCTTCGTATACAGCATCCGCCTTCTTGTAGCCGTCCAAAATCGCGGCAAGGACAAGATCCTCAAGCATCTCTTCGTCATCCGGATCTATGACCGATTTATCGATCTCGATCCCGTCGATCAGCTTTTTCGCATTCATATAGACGACAACGGCTTCTCCGCCCGATGTGCCTACGATCTCCCAGTCGTCGAGCAGCTTATCCGTCTCCTGCATCTCTTCCTGCATCTTCTGCGCCTGTTTCATGAGGTTCTGCATATCCGCACCCCCCATGCCGCCTTTATATCCTGCCATATGGTTTCCTCCGATTTCCCGTTTCGATTTGTACCCGGGAATTGTTATTTGGTTTCAATGGGATAATCCTTAAAATCTCTTTGCAGTTGCCGCAGCGCATCTTTTTCATCAGGACGCTTTTCCTCGCCTTTGCGTCGGACTTCAAAGTCCGCGACGCCGAGACGGGCAAACACATCGCGCATGACAGAGAGATGCTCTTCGCGATTCAGCGCACGGAAAACCGTCGCACTCTCCGTGTATAAAATCAGCGAATCGCCTTCATAGACCGCTTCAAGATCCGAACACATCGTGAAAAGTACGCCGTTTCTGCTCGTCCTGCGCAACAAGCGAATGAATTTTCCGTACAGTAGCTCCGCATTTCTTTCCTCTCCGACAACGGGAGCGGCACCCGCATCCGGGATGAAAGCAGGCTCGGAAGAGTCGACAGAAGCGCTTGGCTCGACCGTGGGAGGAATCGAACCGTCCTGCGCCGTTTCTTCCGGAAAAATCGCCTCAAGGAAAACCGGTTCTTCGGCAGGAAACCCCGCTTCGTCTTCTTCTCTCTCCGTTTTTTTCTGCTCGACCTTCTCCTTCGGCGCTTTTTTGCATACGCCGTGCGCCGCAGGCGCGGGACATGCTTCCGCCCGGGGAAGAAGACGCTCCAATTCAGCCAGGCGCACAAACAGTGCGTCCGTACTCTCGTCCGCCGAAGGAAGTGCAATTTTGATAACAGCGGTCTCAAAACAAATCCTGGGAGAAGAAACAAACCGCAGATCGTTTTCCGCTTTTGCAAAAATTTCAGTAGCGCGCAAAATCGCGCGTCCTTCTGCGCGTTCCGCGATCTCGGCGATTCGTTCGAAATACTCTCGGGGCAATGAAAGCAATCCTTCCGCATTGCGGCAGCACTTCGCAATGGAAATACGGTTGAGCATCTGCAACACGTCGCGGCAAAGCACTCCCACCGCTTTCCCTTCGGAGAGAATGCGTTCGGTCAACGCAAGAGACCGGGGAAGATCGGAACAAAGCAGCGCCTCGCACAGCAATGCGGTCTGACGGAAATCCGCCGCACCGAGAATCTGCGTCACTCCCTCATAAGTAAGTCTTTCTCCATATGAAATGCACATCTGTGCAATCGAAAGCATATCCCTGTCGCTTCCCGCACCCGCACGGGCAATCGCGGAAACCGCCTCGTCGTCATACGGTTTTCCGATCTCGTCAAGCACACGTTTCAGATGCGCTTCCAGATCTGCCTCCGGGATCAGCTTGAAATCCAACCTCATGCACCGCGAGAGTATGGTTGCCGGAATCTTATGCGGCTCTGTCGTCGCAAGAATAAAAATCACATGCGCGGGCGGTTCCTCCAACGTCTTCAGCAAAGCGTTGAAAGCACTGTCCGTGAGCATATGCACTTCGTCGATAATATAAATTTTATATTTCGCCTCTACGGGAGGATACTGTACTTTCTCGCGCAATTCGCGCATTTCGTTGACACCGTTGTTGGATGCCGCATCGATTTCCACGATATCAAGACTGCCGCTTGTGTCGGAAAGCGCTCTGCAGACAGGACAGACGCCGCAGGGAGAACCGTTTACAGGATGTTCGCAACTGACGGCGCGGGCAAAAATACGGGCCACGCTCGTTTTTCCCGTTCCGCGCGGACCGCAAAACAGATAGGCGTGTCCTACAGAACCGCTCACGATCTGATTGCGCAACACCGTCGTGACATGCTCCTGCCGTACCATTTTTTCAAAAGTATCGGGACGGAATCTGCGATAGAGCGATAAATATGCCATATGACCTCCTGAACTCAGTACGGCAGCCGTTCCGCCGCTTTACCTCGTTTTCCCGCCGAAAATCCGTTGCAGCTTTCGTTTGGAGCGTGCAAGCGCATTGTCCACACTCTTGCTGCCCTTTCCCGTCGCCTCACAGATCTGTGCGTAACTCATTCCGTCCAAATACATGACCGTAACGCGAAACTCAAAATCCGAAAGCTCCTTCATAAGTTTCATGCGAAATTCTGCTTGAGCCTCTCTCCCGAGCACAAAATCTTCCGGCGATTCCTCTTCCGAAAAGATATCCAATCCGGGTTCAAACAGAGAGACATAATTGTTGAGCGGAACATTCTTGCGCCGCGCGGAATGTTTGATCGCGTCCGCAATGTTGCGCGTCACGCAGAGATAAGCAAAATTCTTGAAACTTTTTCCCGATTCGGAGCGATAATCTCCGATCGCCGCATACAATCCGATCATTCCTTCCTGAACAAGATCGTCTGTCTCACCGCCGGCAAGAAAATAGCGGCGCGCCAAAGCACGTACGGCGTTCATATACCGGCGCATCAGGATCTCCGTCGCCGCGGCGTTCCCCTTTTGCGCAAGCACAACCAAAACTTCATCGCGATCATTTGCCAAGTCTTGCACGCACCACCTCATACGCAGCAATTCCCAGCGCCACGGAGGCATTGAGAGAATTGACTTTCCCCAAGAGAGGCAGGGAGAGTACCTTATCGCACTTCTCCCGCGTGAGACGCTTCACCCCGCTGTCTTCGCCTCCCACTACGAGAGCGACTCTGCCGGTCAAACGGTTTTCATAGATACTCTCGCCGCCCGCCTCCAACGCATACACCCAAAAGCCCTCCCGTTTGAGTTCATCGATCGCAAAATTAATCGATGAAACCTTTGCAACGGGCAAATGTTCCGCAGCGCCGGCAGAAATCCGAACGACCGCCTCCGTCACACTCGCCCCTTTGACAGCCGGAATGACCGCCCCATCCGCACCCGCGCACTCACAAACGCGGAGGATGCTGCCCAAATTGTGCACGTCCTCAATTCCGTCACAGAGTACGACAAGACTTTCCGCCCCGGCATGGGCAAGAAGTTCGTGCAGATCACAATAGACGAAATCCGTTGTAAACGCAATGACGCCCTGATGCCGTTTTTCACGACTCTCCCGATCCAGTGCGGCACGGTCGACAAACTGCACTCGGATCCCCTTGCGGCGCGCTTCGGCAAAGATCTTGCTCAACACTCCCTGCGCCCCTTTTTCGATCAGAATTTTATCGACCGTCTTATCCGTTTTCAGCAGCTCTAAAACGGCGTTCCGCCCCTCCGTCTTCATGACTCGGCGCCCCCCTTTTCCTCTTCCTCCGGGAAAAACAATTCGTCGATCCGTTCACTTTGTCCCGTCAGATACAGATACCCCACGACCGCCTCCAATCCGGTTGAACGTACATACTCCGTCACGGTCGCGTTCTTGCTTTTCGTCGCTTTTTTGGCATTCCTTCCCCGGCGAAAAATTTCCTTTTCTTCTTCATTCAAAAGAGGAAGGACGCTCTCCAGCTTCTCGCTCTGACCATGCGCAGAAACAACCTCCGAAGCACGGCGGTTCAATTCACCCGTTTTGCAACCGCTCCCGACCGCTAAACGAGTACGCGTCATGAGCGTATAGACGGCATCGCCGACAAAGGCGAGCACAATGGGATTCATTTGTTTCGCCTGCCGAGCCTCCAGCGGCGCATTCAGAAAAAACATCTGTTTCATTATAACACATCCCGCGCCGATTGACAAGCATTTCTTTTTCGCCGCCGACGGACTCTCCGAATTCCCCTCGGGAACGTCCTTTTTTGAGTATCTCCCTTCGCGTCGAACAAACGCCGCCGTTAAAACGGCGAGCGCCCCGACGAAATCTTCCGTCCAGGGCGTTCCTGCAGCAAAGCCGTCAGATTTTTTCCAAACGAATCAGACGGCAGGAAAATTCCTCAAAGATCACGCAGGTAAAATTGAGCCCGACCGTCATGTAATAAGCGCCGCTGTGCATCTTTCCGTCCCAATCGTTGCGATAGAGCGCCTTTTCGTCCAATCCCTTCAGACGAAGAAACCGGGATTCGTCTGCTTCTTTCAGTTTATTGATGAGGAGCACAAGCGAAAGAGTCCGATCTTCGGAGACCGCCTGCATACACATAAAATTGCCCTCGCTCGGCGAAAGGAGATGATAGAGCGTCCCTTCCTCGATCACGCGCTTATGATACTTGCGATAAACCGCTGCGATCTCGTTGAGTTCCTCTCGTTCTGTTTCCGCAAGCATATTGGGGTTCATCTCATACCCGTATGTGCCGAAAAGCGCAAGCATAGCTTTTGTCCGATAAGACGTGATCTTATGGTCGTTGACATGCGCGCCGATGGTCGAAAGCGGATATCCGATCGAAGTATTGTAGTTGATAAAGATACGCTGTGCGGGATCGCTTTCGTCGCTCGCCCAGATCTGCGGGCAATAACAAAGCGTGCCGAGATCAAATCTTCCGCCCCCGGAGGCGCAGCCCTCAATCATGACGGAAGGATATTCCTCCGCGATGCGAGAAAGCAGAGAATAATAACCCAACACCAAACGGTGATAAATTTCGCCCTGGCGTTCTGCCCCGTGTGTGCGAGAAACGTGTTCCAAAACCGTGCGGTTATAGTCCCATTTGATGTAATCGACGGGATATTCTTCGAGGAATGCCTTCATCTGAGCATAGATGTTCTCTACGACCTCCGGGTTGGAAAAGTCCAGATGAAATTGATGCCGACTCAGCGAACGTTCCTTGACATCCGCTCTCCCCAGTACATATTCGGGATGTGCGCGATAAAGTTCACTGTCATAATTGACCATCTCGGGTTCAAACCAAATGCCGAAACGGATCCCCTTTTGCTTGCAGTGGGCAAGGATGCGATGTAAATCCACCTTGTCCCGATTGACAAACCAATCTCCGAGTCCGCGATCGTCCGAATTGCGTTCTCCGAACCATCCGTCGTCGAGCACAAACAATTCGGTACCGATCTTGCAGGCATCATCGATATAGGAAATCAGGCGTTCCGTATCGAAATCAAAATAGCAACCTTCCCAAGAATTGAAGAGGATGGGCTTATATTCCCTCTCTCCGCGATATCGGATCAGATTTTCCCGAATAAACCGATGGAAATTCTGCGACATGCGATCGGTCCCTGCCGCAGAATAAGAGATCACCGCCTGCGGAGTTACAAACCGCTCTCCGGGCGCAAGTTTCCATTCAAAATCCTCGTCGTCGATCCCATAGGAAAGATGAGCGCTGCGGAAAGGCCCGCATTCGACCCGAAATTTAAAATTTCCGCTGTAGATCAGATTAAATCCGATCGCTTCGCCGGAATCCGCGGTTGCATTTGCGGACTTCAGATAGACAAACGGGTTCTCTTCATGAGAACTTCTGCCGAGATTGCTGGAAACCTCCTGCGCTCCGTCGTGCAGCGCATTCGCTTCATAGCGCCGCTCGCTGCCCCAGCGGCCGCGGAAATGGACCAGATCGTACGCCATCCCGGGAAGATCGAGCTGCATGGACATCGCCCGCAACAACGTGACCGTCTCTTCTGTCCCGTTTTCGATCACAAGGCTCTTGACAAGAATGTCTTTGTCTGAAAAAATCGTAAGAAAAAGACGCGCATACAGCGAAGAGCGGGCATCCCTCAGCAAGATCTCCGCCGTCTCGCACTTTTCCCCGTGCGCACAGGGAAGCGGCGCGGGAAGCGGACGAATCCCTTCGTAACTTGAAAACTCCGAAAACCGAAAATCCGTCTCAAAAGATCCGTCTTGCCATTTGACCACGACGGGAGCAAAGCGTTTGTCCCAAAGCCCGTGAGAATTCAGTTCCATACGGGAAACTCCGGCGCGATAACCGTCCGAAAAAATTTTTTCTTTTCCGTCCGCACAATCATAATACGTCGACGCCCAATCCCCGTACCCTCGCATACAAGCAATATCGTCATCGCTCAATTGGATTGCCTTTCCGAAATAAAGCAACTCAAGACAACCGCTCTCGTTGATGTAGAGCACATAGGATATGGAACCGTTCCCGAGATAAATGAATCCCTTCTCTTTCTGATATTGTATCATTTTTTCCTCCGCTTTTTGCGCATGTTTCCCGCAAAATAATTTCATGCGCAAATTCGCCCCATTGTATCATATTTCCGCGGGAGCCGCAAGCGCTTTTAAATTTACAGCTCAAAACGATCCGCTTCGGAAGAGCGCGGTCGACAAATATCTGTCTCCCGAATCAGGCAGAAGCACGACGATCGTTTTACCGAAATACTGCCTCCGCCCGGCAAGCAAGCGAGCCGCATGCAACGCTGCGCCCGAAGAAATTCCGACGAGAATTCCCTCTTCCGCAGCAATTTCTTTCCCTGCAGAAAAAGCTTCCTGATCTCCGACGGACAGAATTTCATCCACCACCGAAAGATCGAGCGCCTGGGGAACAAATCCCGCACCGATCCCCTGGATCCCGTGCGTCCCGCCGTATCCTTTCGTCAAGATCGGGGACGAAGCCGGTTCGACGCCGACCACGCGGACAGCGGAATTGCGCTCTTTCAGATATCTCCCCGTTCCCGAAACCGTGCCGCCCGTTCCGACGCCCGCAATGAAGACGTCAACCCCTCCGTCCGTATCCCGCCATATTTCCGGTCCGGTCGTCCGATAATGCGCCGCAGGGTTGGCAGGGTTGGAAAACTGATCGGGAACAAACCCGTCCAGCTCGCGGGCAATCTGTTCCGCCCGCTCGATCGCTCCCTTCATTCCCTTTTCGCCCTCAGTGAGCACGATCTCCGCGCCGTATGCGCGCAGAAGCGTCCTTCGCTCTTCACTCATGCTGTCCGGCATGGTGAGGACAACACGATATCCCCGTGCTGCCGCGACACAGGCCAAGCCGATCCCCGTATTTCCCGAAGTCGGCTCAACGATACAGCCTCCTTTCTTCAGCCGTCCGTCCGCTTCCGCCGCGTCGATCATCGACACGGCAGTACGGTCTTTCACCGAACCTGCCGGATTCAAATACTCCAATTTTGCAAGGATCCTGGCTTTCAAAGAATATTTCGCCGCATATTTCTTGAGCTCCAAAAGCGGCGTATTGCCGATCAATTCCGTTACGCTGCCTGCGATCATAAATCCGCTCCTTGTGTTATTGTCAGTTGGCCTGACGGCGCCTGTCCTCGCGCATGGTGAGAGAAATGCGATTTTTTTTCGCGTCCGCTTCGAGCACCCAGACCGTCACGACGTCTCCGACGGTGAGAACTTCGGAAGGATGGCGGAGAAACCGATCGCTGATCTGAGAAATGTGGACCAGCCCGTCCTGATGGACTCCGATATCCACAAACACCCCGAAATCAATGACGTTCCGCACCGTGCCCTTCAGTTCCATGCCCGGTCTTAAATCTTTGATGTCGAGCACGTCTTTCCGAAATACGGGCGCGGGAAGCTCCTCTCGGGGATCTCTCCCGGGCGATTTCAACTCTTTCGCAATATCAAACAGGGTGGGCAGACCGATCCCGCATTCCCGAGCGGCCCGCTCTTCTCCGTAAGTATGCAGCCGCTCCATCAGATGCCCCAATTTTCCCGATTTTACGTCTTCTTCCGTATAGCCGCACAACGCCAGCAACTTTTTAGCCGCCTCATAGGACTCCGGATGTACGGCGGTATTGTCGAAGACCTGTTTGCTCTCCGGAATACGCAAAAAACCTGCGCACTGGCGGAATGCCTTCTCTCCCAGCTTCGGTACGCGCAGAAGTTCGCGGCGGGAAGAAAATTTTCCGTTTTCGCTCCGAAATTTCACAATATTTTCCGCCGTTCCCGCATTCAGACCCGAAACGCGCGCCAGCAGAGGCGCCGAAGCGGTATTCAAATCGACTCCGACGGCATTCACGCAGTCTTCCACAACTCCGTCGAGCGTCTCGGACAAACGTTTGGCAGGCATATCGTGCTGATATTGCCCAACACCGATCGACTTGGGTTCAATCTTGACAAGCTCGGCAAGCGGATCCTGCAGACGGCGCGCAATGGAAACCGCCGAACGAAGATTGACGTCGTAATCCGGAAATTCCTGCGCCGCCAATTTAGAAGCGGAATAGACGGAAGCCCCCGCTTCGTTGACAATGGTATAAGAAACGTCTGCCGATCTGCCAAGACCGGAGATCAGCTCCGCCGTCATCTGCTCCGTTTCGCGGCTCGCCGTTCCGTTGCCGATCGCAATATGCAGAACATGATATTTTTTGATCAACGCAGTGAGTTTTTCCATGCACTCCCGTCGCTTCCCCTCGCCATGCGTAGGATAGACGACGGCGGTATCGAGCGGCTTGCCCGTCTCATCCACGACCGCAACCTTGCACCCCATCCGATATCCGGGGTCCAGCCCCATCGTAACAAATCCTTTGACGGGCGGTTGCATGAGAAGAGGCCGCAAATTGAGCGCAAACTGTCCGATCGCCCCTTCGTTCGCACGATCGGTGAGCCAAGCCCGGGTCTCTCGTTCCGCGGAGGGAGCAATGAGCCTGTCGTAAGAATCTTCCGCCGCCCGACGAACAAAGTCCGTCGAAGCGCAGCCGGGTTTCTTGAGAATGCGCGGCATCAGACGGGCGAGCGCCGCATCCCGATCGACGGAGACCTTTACCTTCAGCACCTCTTCTCGTTCTCCCCGATTGAGCGCAAGAACCTGATGCCCCGGAATTCTGCAAACAGCCGCATGAAACCGATAATAATTCCGATAGACCGTATCCTCCGCCTCTTTTTCCGCCGCACAGGAATCGACTTCTCCGTCCGAAAGCCAAATCGAGCGGACCAGTTTGCGAAGTTCCGCATCGTCGGAGATCTCTTCCGCAATGATATCGCAGGCGCCTGCAAGCGCCTCTTCCGCATTCGCCGCGCCGTCCGGCACAACGTATTCTTCCGCCGCCCGATACGGATCGGTCTCGGACAGCTGCGCAAACAGCAAATCGGCAAGGGGCTGCAATCCCCGTTCGCGCGCCGCCGTCGCGCGGGTGCGCCGTTTCTGCTTAAAAGGGCGATAGAGATCTTCCGCCTCCGCGAGCGTTTCTGCTCCGTCGATCCTGTCGGAAAGTTCTTCCGTCAGTTTTCCCTGTGCGAAAATCGCTTCCTTAATCTCCCGTTTCCGCTCCTCCAGATTGCGCAGGTAGCGCAGTCGTTCTTCAATGGCGCGAATGGTCTGATCGTCCGTCGACCCGTGCATTTCCTTGCGGTAGCGGGCAATGAAAGGCACGGTATTTCCTTCGTCAAGCAGCGCGATGATATTTGCGATGTGTTCTTGTTTGCGTTCGAACTCTCCTGCTATTTGTGAAACGATCTTCGTCTCCGATGCAGTCTGTGACATAAAAGCCTCCGAAATCAGGGTGCGGAAAGGTATTTGAGCGCGTACACGGCGTAAGGCGTCCCCTGCAATTCTTTGAGGACGCGCCCGCGGGTGCTCGTTGCGTCGATGGGAACGGATTCCGTAGAGATCAGTTTGATTCCGCTCTCCGTCTGCAATGCGAGACAGTAGGGATTTGTGACGTAATCGGCAAAGATCACTTTGTCTTCGTTTTTGAGAGAGACGATCATCACGCCCTTCCGATAACGGGGCAGAGGATCCACCTGCGCCGCAATCACGCGTTTGAACCTGCCCCCCGTCATTGCGACGACGATCTCACCCTCTCCGTCGATCTGGGAAGCGAAGATCACGCAGTCTCCCTCGTTGAGATTGATCCCGCGCACTCCGCCCGCAACTCTCCCCTGCTGCGGAATGTCGTCCTTTTTCGCGTTCAGGCACATGCCGCCTTCGGTCACGAAAAATACCGTCTCCGCTTCCTCTTCGATATCCGTATCCACCGCGATCACGCAATCGCCCTCGTTGAGACGGATCGCCTGAAAAGAAGCTTTATTGACCGTGTATTCCCCCCATGCCGTCTTTTTCAGCATGCCTTTTTGCGTGATGAAGAGCGCATTCCCGCCCTGTTCGGCAACGGAGGACGGCAGGACCGCAACGGGGCGCTCTCCCTCCTGTGCCTCTTCGGATAGTTCATCGAGCGAAAAACCGCTTTCCGAAAATTTACAGACACAATCCTGCGCGGGAATGCGATAACAATTCCCTCTGTCCGTAAAGACAAGCATCTCCTCGTCGGAAAGAATCTCTTTCTGAGACAGAAGCAGGTTCCTGCGCTGAATGTTTCCCTCCGACGACTTATCCGACCGCTCAAAATTCTTCAATGGAATGCATTTCAGCTTTCCCTCTGCGGAAATGCAGACAAAGCTTTCGACGCCAGGCTCGCGGATATCCGCCCGCTCGGGCACGGCGTCCGCCTCTGTTGCCGAAACCTTGGAGCGGCGCGGAGAAGGGAACCTCTTCTTGATCTCCAAGAGCTCCTCCTTTACCACATCGAGCTGCAGTTTTTTGCTGCCCGCGATCGCCGTCAGTTTTTCGATGAGGAGCTTCAAATTCTTCAGTTCCTCTTCCAGTTTATACACTTCGAGTTTAGTCAGTCTCGCAAGCCGCAGATCCAAAATCGCCTGCGCCTGCCGTTCGGACAGATCGAACCGCTTGCGCAGCTTCTCCCGCGCGTCCGGAACAGAGTCCGCCGTCTTGATGATTTTCACGACCTCATCGATATTGCGCACCGCAACGATCAGCCCTTCGAGGATATGACAGCGCTCTTTTGCCTGCGCAAGGTCGTACTTAGTCCTGCGGAGGACGACTTCCCGCTGATAATTGACATAGTAGCGGATGATCTCCATCAGCCCGAGCTGCATGGGCTTCCCGCCCGCGATCGCGACCATATTGATCCCGAATGTCGTCTCCAGATCGGTATATTTATAGAGAACGGCAAGCAGTTTGTCGATATCCGCGTCCGCCTTGATCTCGATGACGGCACGCATCCCTCCGCGATCAGATTCGTCGCTCACGCGCACGATCGCAGCCAGCTCTTCCTTCTTTTCCTCCTGCAATTCCGCGATCCGCCGCAAAAGATTGGATTTGTTGACCTGATAGGGCAGCTCCGTGATCACTAAATTTTTTCTGTCATCTCTGCTGTTTTCTGTAGGTTCTACGCGGATCTTTGCGCGCAGCGTGATCTTCCCCTTTCCCGTTCTGTACGCCTGTTCCAGTTCGTTGGCAATGATATGTCCCCCCGTGGGAAAATCGGGAGCGGGAATATATTTCATCATTTCGGACAGCCGGATGGAGGGATTGTCGATACAGGCGACGACGCCGTCGATCGTCTCCCCGAGGTTGTGCGGAGGAATGTTGGTCGCAAGCCCCACGGCGATCCCGGAAGCACCGTTGACCAGCAGATTGGGAAAGCGTCCCGGCAGCATATCCGGTTCTTTGAGGGAGTCGTCAAAGTTGAGGGAAAAAGACACGGTGTTCTTTTCCAGATCGCGCAGCAGCTCGAGCGCCAACGGCTCCAGCCGCGCTTCCGTATACCGCATCGCCGCGGCGGGATCCCCGTCGACCGAACCGAAATTTCCGTGTCCGTTGACGAGCGTCTTTCCCATGTTGAAATCCTGCGCCATGCGCACCATCGCATCGTATACGGAAGAATCTCCGTGCGGATGATATTTTCCCATGCAGTCGCCGACAATACGCGCCGATTTTTTGTGCGGCTTGTCCGGCATAAGCCCCATCTCATACATGGTATAGAGGATGCGCCTCTGCACCGGTTTGAGCCCGTCCTCCACACGCGGAAGAGCACGGTCCATGATGACAAACTCCGCATAGGGAAGCATTGCGGAGGGCAGCACCTCCTCGAGCGGCGTCACATAGAGATTCCCCTGCGGCTCCTGCGCCTTCGTCACTTCAGTCTTCTTCATCGCCTCTCTCCTTGCCGGTTTTCACCCGATCCAGAAAGGAATCGGCCTTATTGAAATCGGCATACCGGTTCAAAAATTCTTTCCTTCCCTCCACCCGATCGCCCATGAGCATCGTGATCATATTTTCCGCCGCGACGGCATCTTCGATCGTCACCTGCGTGAGATTGCGGCGGAGCGGATCCAGCGTCGTCTGCCAGAGCTGTTCCGCACTCATCTCGCCCAACCCTTTGTACCGCTGGATGAGATACCCTTTTCCGACTTTTTCGATTTTCTCCTGCAATTCTCTGTCGTCGTACGCGTATTCCTCCACGCTGCCGTTTTGCTTGTACACCCTATAGAGCGGCGGCATACCGATATAGACGTGCCCCGCATTTACGAGCGGCCGCATATAGCGGAAAAAGAAGGTGAGCAAAATACAGCGGATGTGAAAGCCGTCCTGATCCGCATCGGAGAGAATGATGACCTTGTGATAGTTGAGTTTTTCGAGGTTGAAATCGTTCCCCACTCCGGCGCCGAGCGCAGAGATCATCGTGCGGATCTCCTCGTTCGCCAGCACCTGATCGAAGCGCTTTTTTTCTACGTTTAACGGCTTCCCGCGCAGCGGAAGGATAGACTGAAACTGTCTCACCCGTGCCTGTTTTGCCGTACCGCCCGC
Organism: uncultured Clostridia bacterium; assembly: GCA_944372525.1. Taxonomy (GTDB): domain Bacteria; phylum Bacillota; class Clostridia; order Christensenellales; family Borkfalkiaceae; genus Gallimonas. Next base: position 13,786 of record CALVZL010000036.1, on the reverse strand, counting down.
AGAATCCCCTTCCACGATGAACAGCTCGTTCTGCTCCGGTTTCTTGCCCGAACATGCCGCGAGTTTTCCCACAAGCATCAGGGAATCGATGCTGTTCTTTGCGCGCGCCGTATCCTTTGCCTGCCGTGCGGCAATGCGGACCCGAGCGGCGCCCTGCGCCTTTTTGACGATTTCCTCAAAGACCTTTTTGTATCCGTTTGCCGAAGAAAGCTCGCGCAAGCCCTCAACCACCGTCGCTTCCACGGGCGCCTTGACTTCCGGATTGCCGAGTTTTGTCTTCGTCTGCCCCTCGAACTGCACGTTCTTCATCTTTACGGAGAGCACCGCCGTCAGTCCCTCGCGGAAGTCGTCACCCAAAAAATTCGCATCCTTTTCTTTGAGGAGCTTATTTTCCCGCGCGTAATCGTTGAGCATTCTCGTGATGCCGCTGCGGAATCCCATCTCGTGAAATCCGCCTTCCGGAGTGGGAATGTTGTTTACGAAGGAAAAGAGATTTTCCGTAAATTCTCCCGTATGCTGAATCGCAAACTCGATGAGGATCCCCTCTTTTTCCGCCTTGTAATAGAGCGGTTTGGAATAGAGCGGATTTTTTCCCTCATTCAGGCTTTTTACAAAATCCGAAATGCCTCCGTCGTAGTGATACTCAACCCGATAGGGCTGCGTCGCGCCCGCGAGGTCGAGCTGCATGATCTCCGCGTCCTCCTCGTCCAGCCCCTCGTTGGCGGAAATGCGTTCGTCGGTGAGCACGATCGTCAATCCGCGATTGAGAAAGGCGAGTTCGTTGAGTCGGTTGGATACGACGGAAAGCTGAAATTCCGTAGAAGAAAAGACGGCGTCGTCGGGAAGGAAGCGAATCTTGGAACCGTGCTCTTTTGTTTTAACTTTTGTATTGACAAGAGGCGCAACGGGTACTCCGGATTCGAATTTTTTCTTCTCCTCGTCGTAGTACGAATGAAACTCCATCTGCCAAATATATCCGTCTTTGTAGACCTCGACTTTCAGCCACTTGGAGAGCGCGTTCGTCACCGAGGCGCCGACACCGTGAAGCCCTCCGGAGAAAGAGTAATTATGTTCGTCAAATTTCCCGCCGGCATGCAGCTGCGTAAAAACGACCTGCACCCCGGAAACTTTCATCTTGGGATGAAGATCGGTCGGGATTCCTCTGCCGTTATCTTTGACTGTGGCGCTTCCGTCCTTATGAAGAGTCACTTCGATCCTGTCCGCGAACCCGTTTGCGGCCTCGTCGATCGCGTTATCTACAATTTCCCAAAGAATGTGATGCAGCCCTTTTTGTCCCGTGGAACCGATGTACATTCCGGGACGCAGACGAACCGCCTCCAATCCTTCAAGGACTGTGAGATCGCCCGCATCGTAATGGCTTTCCTTCATGTTTACCTCTCGTTGTTGTCAATGCTCGTGGTTTATTATACCATATCTTGCGGTTTTCGGCAAGAGTTTTCGCAAGATTTATGAAAGGCAAGTCTTTCTTTCCCGAAGGAGAACGAAAAGAAACTTGTTAACAAAAGGGCGGACGGCGCCGCCGTCCGCTCTTCCGATTTTCTTCTCTGCCATAACAAAGAGATTTGACTTACTCCGCATAGAGGTAGAGGAATTCCCAAATGCGGGCGCTCCGCTCTTCTCCGCCCTCGAAGCGGATACGGACGACGGCGTACTCTTTTCCGTAAAGCACTTTCGTCCGCGCCGATTTCACGACCGACTCCGGAAGCTCCAGCTCCATGCGATAATGTTCCTCACCCTGCGTGTACAGCAGCCGCGCGCAGAAGATCTCTTCTCCGTCCGCCGTGATCCGCAGCGGTTTTCCGTTGTCCTCTGCCGCAAGCTCCAGAGACAGTATATTTTTCCCCTCCCGAAGAACGGAAAAATCGTAAGAAAACCAACCTCCTGTTTCCGCATACCGACAAGTGCCGTCCGACGTCACGCTCACCGAATTTTGTTCCCGCATTTCATGCAGTTCGTCGTTTTCATATTGACCGTAACCGGGCTGTACGATATCAAAGGGTTCGCGCGCTTCCTTTTCCGATTCGCGCATCCCTTCGCATAATTTCCAATATATGGCATAGCGTTCCCGATAGCGGTGAAAATGAAGCCCGAAGACGAGAGGGAGATCTCCTCCGACGAGCAAAAAGCGTTCGCCTTCCCGCCGAAACAGCGCGGCGGGATCGGCACGCGCCGCCGCAAGATCGGGGAAATAAATCCGTTCCGTCCTGCAAAATTTACGTGCGGGGATCAGAACGTTGACGCCCGTTTCCGCGACTTCCATCTCCTCCGAACCGAGATCTGCGCTCAGCACCGCGCCTCCGAAGCTGAACGCAACGACGTCGGGCGCATCGGGAAGCGCAGACAAAGAGATCGAACAGGGAATGCGGAATCTTACTTCATCCCCCGCAGAAAGTTTGATGCGAAGATGTCCCGCAACACATTCCGCTTGCGTCTGAACTCCATTCACGGCGACGGTCATCCCGTCTTTCGCCCAATCCGGAACACGCAGAAAGAGACAAAACGCCGCCTCCGCGCGCTCCACGACAAGATTTCCCTCTTCCGAAAGCGGTAAGTCACAGCGCAGGCGCAGCTGCTTTCCGCCCGCGTTCAGCTCACACGAGAGATATTGTTCCAAATACAGATCCTGTCCTTCCTCATAAAATACGCTGTCGCCCAGCTTGGTGAAATTTTCCATTCCGCTGCCCGTACAGCACCAAAACCGATCGTAAGGAGAGGTAAAGACTTTGAAAAACCCGCTTGCCATCGGCTGGAAATATGTGCTCATCCCCGTCTCCGGATTTTGCGAAGATAAAATGGAATTGGTAAACGCCCTCTCATAATAGTCGGCGTACTTTTTATCTTTTGTCACGCAAAAGAGCAGACGGGAAAGTTTCAGCATATTGTAAACGTTGCAAGTCTCGCAGTTGCAATTTGTGCGGTTGCGATCGAGCGCATAATCTTCCCGAAAATGTTCCCATTCGGAATTTCCTCCCGTCACATAGGTATGGCGTTCGATCACCGTCTTCCAAAATATCTCCGCAACGCGCAAATAGCGCACGGCATCGACGGGCGCTCCGTCAAGAAGCGTTCCGTGCAGAACCAAATAACGGTTCAAGGAACCCAAAATTTTCGGAATCGTCGTATTCGCATGCCTGTTTTTCAAGCCGTTCCGTTTCTCCGACAAAATGAGATCAAAAAGCGTTTCTTCGTCAAACTGATGCGCCGCAAACGCATGTTCCGGCTTTTTCGTATGCGCATAGAGAGAGTACAGCGCGTCGTTCATGCCGCCGTATTCCACCGAGAGCACCTGCGCATGCACCTCGGGCGTCCAGCCCGAGACGCGCTCAAACACCCAATCGCCGAGTGCCGAAGCAACCTCGAGCGCCCGCGCGTTCTGCGTCAGTTCATAGGCATCGATAAGTCCCGCCAGAATTTTGTGAAGCGTATACCAAGGCACCCATGCCTGCGTGAGGATATTGGTTTTCCCCTCCTCCACAAAATCAAATTGCGCTTCGACATGGTCGCCGACAGGCGGCGCACCCCACAGAAATCCGCGTCTGCCCCGGGAATGCTCCTGACACTCGGCAAATCCGTCGACCAATCCGCGTATTTTTTTCCCGACCTCTGCATGCGTTTTCGCGTCGATCCCGGGATTGACAGCCGCCTGAGAGAGCGCCGTCAGAAAATGTCCTGCGGTATGACCGCCGATGAGTCCGCTCTCCCATCCGCCGTAGCGGACAAAGGGCGTCGGTATCCCGGCATTTTCATAAAAACCCGCAAGAAGTCTCCCTTCCTGCAGGGAGAGAAGATAGGCGACTTCTTTTTCCAGCGCATTGACGCAATCCCGATCGGTCAAACGGACCGAACCCGGAGAAACCGGTTTCAGCGCCGTTGAAAGCATACGATTCATTATGTCCTCCTAATCTTTTTTCCTCTTTCGTCCGCCGCCTCCACCCGGTCGAGCAGCGCGCGGCACCCTTCGGAAATATCCTCAAAGGTCCGATCAAAATCTCCCGTATACCAGGGGTCTGCGATCGGACGGGGCGAATCCGTGAAATCCAAGAGCTTTACGACCTTTCCCGCATTGCGTTCACCGACGATCCTGAGAATATCACGCACGTTTGCGTCGTCCATTCCGATAAGCAGATCGTACTTGTCCCCGTCTTCCCGTGTCAAAAGCCGAGCGCGATGCGGAATGAGCGGGATTCCCCTGCGCGCAAGCGCTTCCACCGTGCCCCGATGCGGCGGACTGCCAATTTCGTCCGTACGGGCGGCGGCGGAGGAGACCGAAATGCGGTCCGACATTCCGCGCTCAGCGGCAAACGCACTGCATACGCTCTCCGCCATCGGGGAGCGGCAGATATTCCCGTGACAGATAAAGATAATTTTCAATTCTCGTCTCATTTTTTCCTCATATGAAAAAAAATTCGTTTCTTCGCGATAATTTTTCAAAAATAGTTGCAATCATGAAAAATATGCGTTATAATGTGTACATGAAAGCATTTTCCGAAAGGCTTATGGAACTCAGAAAAGAGCGGAACTTGTCTCAGGCGACTGTGGCAAGAGATTTGGGTGTCAGTCTCGGCATCATCTGTTATTGGGAGACCAATAAAAGCGATCCGACGGCTTCGAACATCGCAAAGGTCGCGCGGTACTTCAACGTATCTGCCGATTATCTACTCGGACTTTCCGATTAACCGGGCCACCCTTACAACTTCATATTTCTCATCCAGCGGCACATCATGTTGCCTTATTCTCCGAAAAACGGGAATCGCAAAAGAAGATAATATGTCTGCTTCAAGCAGACTATTTTTCATTTCATATTCTCCTTCTCCGCTTCGGAAAACAGGTTTCCGTACTCCCCGAATTGTTCGAGGAGTTTTTTTTCTGACTGTGCAATTCCGACCATTCTTTCTTTTTTGCGCGCCCGCTCTGCAGCGGCAAGCGCCGCTCTGCGCGCCTCTCCGCTTGCCAAAGCCGCCTCGGCACGATAACGGTAACAGAGCCCGGAACGGAATTTCAAACCGATCCGAAGCGACTCGGCACGGGAAGGATTTCCCCGCAAAACGGCATAAGAATAGATCAGATCGCAGACGGCTTCCTCGTATTCTCCTTCCGAAAGATATTCTGTCAGTTCCTCCAATCTGTCCAGATGCAAAAACGCCTCTTCTCTCTCTCCGACCTCAAACAAATATTTCCATTTGAGCTGCAAAAAGGCAAGGAACGCGGGATCATCCTCTCGAACGACGGGAAAATCAAGAAATAACGTACGATCCAGCTCGGCAAACGTCTTCCGATCGAGCATCGCCTGAATCTCCATCACGCGAAGGAGCAACGCAGAAGACGCTTCCCTTCTGCACAGAGAAAGCACAAACCGCCCGTCCGTCTTTCCCGCGGGAAGCTCGACAGGAATAAGCGATAAAACGCCGCTGCACAAATTTGCGGGCGCAAACATCGCAAAGAACACGAGCACGGGATGTTCGGGAAAGAAAAAGAAAACGCAAAGCAACACCGAACCGATAAGCAGATTGGTCAGCGCCCCTCCCAGTGAGGCAAAGATCGTTCTTCCCCGCAGGGACCGCACATCCAAAAAGCGAAACTGCGTTGCCCCGGCAGAGGGCGAAAAAGCACGAAAAAATATTCTGCGTTCCCGAAACGAAACTGTCATAAACGAGACGGTCAGCGAAGTGCAGCGCATTCCGGCAAGCAATCCAAAGCATAGATGCCCGAGCTCATGCACGAGAACATCAAGCGGAAAAAAAACGCTGACGGCAAAAAAACAGAGCGCCATGACGACGATCCCCGTCCCCGAAAGCGAATCTTCTCTCGCCGAAGTTCCGTACGCAAGAACGAGCATCCCGCCGACAAGCGCGGCAACCCATAGAAGATATTGAAAAATCCGATAAACCAAATTTTTCGCGCTTCCGCTCATACGAACCCCTTTTCTGCCAGATACCCTTCGAGGTTGTCCCGATCTGAGACATGCACCTCGTTCAATTTCAGCGCGGTCATGATCTTATGCAGGAGCAGCGCACCGCCCGCGATAATGTCTGCGCGCCGCACATCCATTCCCGGGATCTCCCGCCGCTCGCAGACCGTCATCGAAAGCAGCCGTTCCGACAGCGAGCCGACTTCCTCCCGCTTCAAAATGCATGCCTGTACCTTTTCCGCGTCGTATGCGGGAAGCCCAAGAAAGACGCACGCAAGCGTCGTCGCCGTACCGCCGACCGCACACACGAACTCCTCTCCCTTCGGCGCTCCGCGCAGCGGGGCGATCAGACGGTCAATCTGTTCCGTAAGAGCAATTCTGTTCTCCCCGCACAATTCGTAAAGGCGCACCGCCCCGACGGGGAGACTCATGCAGAACCGCAGTTCTCCCTCCTCCCGAAAACAAATTTCGGTGCTTCCCCCTCCGATATCGATCACGCCGCCGTCTCGCGTTCCGAGCGCGCCTGAAATCCCCAAAAGAGCCTCTCGTTCTCCCGAAACGACATCGACTTCCGCCCCGCATTCCGCCTTCACTCTGGCACAAAAACCCGCCCCGTTTTCCGCCGTGCGGACGGCAGCCGTTGCGAAGACAAATGTCCTTTCCGTCCCCGCCTTTTCCGCATCCGCAAGAAAAGCGCGGACGGCCTCTGAAGTCCGCGCCATCGCCGCCTCCCCGAGCCTGCCGGAATGCGCGAGCCCTTCTCCCAAACGAGTCGTGGAAATCTTTTTATATAAAGTTTTTCCGTCTGCCCAAAGCATCAGGCGGACGGAATTCGATCCGATGTCGATTACGGAAATTTTCATCTTTTTGTGACGGGCCCCTTATTTCCATCCTTCTTGTCTTGCGAGGTAATACAGTCCTTTCTCCGTTCTGTAATAATCAAGATCGCTCTGGTCCGCCTCGATCATCTGCGAATAATGTTCGATCTCCTGTTCGAGGCGCTCTTTCTCCGAACGTTTCACTCCGATCTGTACGAACTGTACGATAAGAATGACGAGCAAAAAGAGAATGAGCAACATGCCGCCCACCGTGGCTCCCACCGCAATCCTTTTTGCTTTTTCTTCGGAAATGCACCCTCTTGATTTCGCCATATCCGGTATCCTTTTTCTTTTGTTTTCTGATTCTGTATTTATTATAAACCCTGGAAAGAAAAAAAGCAACAATTTTGTGGAAACTTTTCACATAAAGAAAAAAACCGAACGCCCATGCGCACAGCATATATCCCCGGAATCCCGGAAAACAGAAGTGTACGGAAAGCGCAAGAAAACCCACCGCAGACAGCAGACAAAACAAAAAATCGCCCGCAATCCGAAGCGGTTTTGCGGACAGCAGGGCGGCGGGAGCAAAGAGCAAATCATAAACGACTCCGCTTGCCGCGCCACAGACGGCGCACAGCAGAAAGAGAAAGGGCTGATTTTCTCCCGTCATTTGAACAATTTAGCCATACCGCCCTTTCCGTAGCGGACGCTGTCAATCTCTCCGCTCGCAGAAAAGCTCCCCTTCTCCTGGGAAAAAGCGATCACTTTCAGGTGCTCGCCGCCGATCGAAACCTTCTTGCCCGCCACCGTGAGCGAAATCGCATGTTCGGAAAATCCGTCCACGCTTTCCACGCCGGTCATCGTCAGCAATTTTTGCTCTTCCAACGTAAGAATATATTTTGTTTCCGTTTGCTGCATATCACATTATATGCTTTCTCTGCGGAAATATGCCGAATAAACATTTGCCGGTGCAGCCGGAGTTTTTTCTTTCGGGCTGTTGTCCCCGATTGCCGGCGGCGCGCCAAAGCCCCTATGACACCCGGAAGTCATTCGATGATTGCCTGCCCGCATGAACGAGGCTTTCTCGTTCACATCGTTCTTCGCCGATTGTTTCGCTTCGTCTTTTTTTCTTGTTTTTTCCTTTTCTGTTTGCCTATTCAATCAAACCCTTTCCTCTCTTCTTGCCTTCCCGTTGCTCCTCTCTTTTCTCCTCTTTTTCTCCATCGGCAAAACTGATCTCAACCCTTACGCTGTCCGGGGGGCATTAAACAAAAACAGCCCCGCGAAAAAAGTTCCGCGAGGCATCCGATTTACTGCAGTTTTGCCTTGGCGCGCGCTTTGGCTCGCAATTCTCCGTCCAGAATCCGTTTGCGAATCCTGACGTTTTGCGGCGTGATTTCAAGCAGCTCGTCTTCCCCGATAAATTCCAGCGCCTCTTCCAAACTGAGTTTTTTGGGAGCAAGCAGGCGAAGCGCATCGTCTGAAGAAGATGACCGCGTATTGGTGAGATGCTTCGTCTTACAGACGTTGACATTGATGTCCTCGTCTTTCGGAGAAAACCCGACGACCATGCCCTCATACACGGGAGTTCCCGCGCCGATGAAGAGCGTTCCTCTCCCCTGCGCGTTAAACAGACCGTAGGTGACCGCTTCCCCCGATTCGAACGCGACAAGCGAGCCCGTCGATCTCCGCGTTATTTCTCCTTTATAGGGCTGATAATCGAAGAATACCGAACTCATCACGCCTTCGCCTCGCGTATCGGTAAGAAATTCGCTCTTGTATCCGAACAGACCCCTCGAGGGAACAAAAAACTCCAGGCGCATCCGCGAGCCGATCGCGCTCATGTGGATCAACTCGCCCTTGCGTTCGCCCATACTCTGAAAAACAGGACCCGTACAGTTTTCGGGCACATCCACGATGAGGCGATCCACTGGCTCATAGCGCTCCCCGTCGATCATTTTGAAGAGAACTTTGGGGGAGCTCACCTGAAATTCATATCCTTCCCGACGCATGGTCTCGATCAGAATGGAAAGATGCATCTCGCCTCTTCCGCTTACACGGAATGCATCTGCAGAATCGGTGTCCTCCACGCGCAGAGAGACGTCGCGCAGCAACTCCCGATAGAGCCGATCGCGCAAATGCCGCGTCGTAACAAATTTTCCTTCCTTTCCCGCAAAGGGAGAATCGTTGACAGAAAAGATCATCTCCACCGTCGGATCGGAGATCTTGACGAAAGGGACCGGCTCAACGTCGGCAGAGGAGCAAACGGTATCTCCGATATTGATCTTCTCCAATCCTGCAAAACAGACGATATCACCCGCGGAAGCGCTCTCGCAGGGAACGCGCTCCAGTCCCTCGATCTCATACAGTCCGACAAGTTTTCCGCGGAAATTGACCTCTTTGCGATTGAAATTACAGACAGTTACGTCGGCATTCGCCCGTGCGACGCCCCGCTCGATCCTTCCGATCCCGATCCTTCCGACATAATCGTTATAATCGATGGAAGAGACCAGAATCTGGAGCTCGCCGTCGGGATCCGCTTCCAGCGGGGGAAAATGCGACAGGATCGTGTCGAACAGCGGTTTCAGATCTTCGCCCTTGGTCTCGGGATCGAGAGACGCCGTCCCGTCTCTTCCCGAACAATAGAGGAAAGGGCTTTCCAGCTGTTCGTCGGACGCATTGAGATCTATCAAAAGTTCGAGTACCTCGTCCACGACTTCCTTGGTGCGGGCGTCGGGACGGTCCGTCTTGTTGACAACGACGATGAGGCGCAATCCGAGATCCAGCGCCTTTTGCGTGACAAAGCGCGTCTGAGGCATCGGCCCTTCCGCCGCATCCACGAGCAGCAGCACGCCGGAGACCATTTTGAGCGAGCGTTCCACTTCACCGGAAAAATCCGCATGTCCCGGCGTATCGACCAGGTTGATCTTTACGCCGTTGTAATGCACGGACGTATTTTTCGCCAAAATGGTGATCCCGCGCTCCCGTTCGAGATCCCCGCTGTCCATCACCCGTTCTTCCACAACCTGATTGGAGCGGAAGGTTCCGCTTTGCCGCAACATCTGATCGACCAGCGTCGTCTTTCCGTGATCGACGTGCGCGATGATCGCCACATTTCTTAAATCCTCTCTTAACACAACAAACCTCTGGGATTTCCATAAAATTCCCGTCTATTTTAATCTTTTTCCGCAAAATTATCAACAAAATAACAACGAGCAAACAAAAATTTTTTTGCATTGCGGAAAAATTTTTTTCTGCAGAAAGAAAGCAGTGCCCTGCGGCACTGCTTGGATTCAGAACGGACGGGGGTTCCGATTGCGGTAACGGCAGAAACGAATGCGATATCCGTTGTCCTCCGTCGGCTCGCTCTCCTGCACCAGTTCAAAGTCTTCAGACGCATCCAAATCGGGGACAAAGACATCGGCGTCTCCGTCCGCATCGACCCGCGTGACCAGCACTTCGCTGCAATAGGGAATCAGCGTGCGGTAAACGCTCGCACCGCCCACGACGAACACATCTTCGGGCGGATAGTTTCTGACGGCAGAAAACAATTCGTTCAAATCGTGCACACAGACGACATCTTCCTCCACGGGCGTCGGAGAAAGCACAACGTTCACTCTGTTTTTCAGCGGCTTTCCGCCGGGAAAAGAACGCAAGGTATTCAGCCCCATGACAACGACCCTTCCCCGCGTCGTTTCCCGAAAAAATTTCATATCGGCGGGCAGAGAAAACAGAAGGTCGTTGTTCCGGCCGATCCCCCAGCGGCGGTCGCAATTAAAAATGGCTCTCATATTGCCACCGGAATTTTCCCTTCGAAGGGAGTATAGTCATAGTCCTCCAAACGGAAGGAATCGGCGGTAAAGGCATAAAAATCGGTCACGCTCTCGTCTACCACAAGTCGGGGCGCCTTCTTAGGGGGATTTTTCATGATCTCTTTCACGATGGGGACATGGCGGTCGTAGATGTGCGCATCCGCAATCACATGAACAAGTTCTCCGGCCTGCAGTCCGCTCGCCTGAGCAAACATGATAAGCAGGATCGCATACTGCGCGACGTTCCAGTTGTTCGCCGTGAGCATGTCGTTCGAGCGCTGATTGAGAATCCCGTTCAAGACCTTTCCGGAAACATTGAACGTCATGGAATAAGCGCACGGATACAGGTGCATCTCGTGCAGATCCTCAAAATTGTAGATGTTCGTCAGAATCCTGCGCGAAGTGGGATTGTGCTTCAAGTCATACAGCACCCGATCGACCTGATCGAATTCTCCCTCACGGTAGATCGCCTTTTTGGCAAGCTGATAGCCGTATGCCTTTCCGATCGAGCCGTTTTCGTCCGCCCAGCTGTCCCAGATATGCGAATTAAGATCGTGAATGTTGTTGCTCTTTTTCTGCCAGATCCAGAGCAATTCGTTAATGCAGCTCTTGAGGTAACATCTGCGAATGGTGAGGATCGGAAATTCTTCCCTGAGGTCGTAGCGATTGACGATTCCGAATTTTTTCACCGTATGCGCGGGCGTACCGTCCTCCCACCGGGGACGCACTGCGCAATCGGTGTCCCACACGCCGTTTTCGATGATGTCCTTGCAATTCCCGATGAATATCTCGTCCGCTCTGCTCATTTTGCATCCTCCTCGCCGAGTTCCGCTTGCAACCGCTGTCTCGTCTCTTCTTCGCCCAGAATCTGCATGATCGACCAAAGATCGGGGGTGTTCGCATATCCCGTTGCAGCGATGCGAAGCACTTCCGCAATATCGGCAACGCTTCCGGGGTATTTTTCGGGAGCCGCCTTATATTCCTTCATTTCGGCGGCGAATCCGAGCTCTCCCGCCAGCACTTTCACTTTTCCGAACCATATCTGCGCGTCGTCCGTCCCGTCGTAACGCGCCAAAAACGACGAAATAATTTGGTTTTTCGTCTGTTCGGATACGCGGTAGGCATCCGTATTTTTTCCCTTCCCGAAGAAGTACGCGATTTTGTCCATCGCCTGTGACGCGGTGATAAAGTCCTTCCTTCTCTTCTTTCCCGCGACGCCCATGCACAGACCGAGAACTTTCAACAAATACTCCCGATCTGAAAAATACTTTTTCTGTGCCTCAGTACCGTACTCCTCCGTCCAGGCGCGAAGAAACTCCGCCATCTCCTCCGCAGAAAGCCGCGAGAGTTCATTCGCGGAAATATCGTTGAGCTTGTCGAGATCGAACAGTGCGCCGCTCTTCCCCATTTTTCTTACCTGAAACCGAAACGTTTCGAGCGGTTGATCGGGAAAACGCTGATACCATTCCTCAAAATCGGAATTGAGAAGTGTGAGCATATACACTTTGACCGCCCGCGGGAAATAGCCCTCTTTGCGGTAAAACTCCAAGGAAAGTTCCGGATCTTTCCGCTTGGAAAGCTTTCTCCGAGTGCCCCCGTCCATTTTCTGTAAAGAACAGTTGTGTCCGTATTTGGGACGGCGGAATCCGAGTACGTCGAACAATTCGAGATGAATGGGAAGAGACGCCAGCCACTCCTCGCCGCGGATCACAAGCGTCGTCCGCATGAGATGGTCGTCGATCGCATGGGCAAAGTGGTAGGTCGGGATCCCGTCCGATTTGAGAATGACGATATCCTGATCATTTTCCGTGACCGTGATGTCTCCCTTGATCTCATCGTGAAAAGACAGCTTATGCTCGGCATTCCCGCCCGAGCGCAGGCGAATGACGTAGGGCTTTCCCGCGTCCAGTGCGGCATAGATCTCCTCTTCGGAAAGAAAACGGCAGCGGGCATATTCTCCGTAATATCCGGTGATCTTCTTTTCCGCTGTCTGCCTCTCCCGAAGCGCGGCAAGCTCTTCTTCCGTGCAAAAACAGGGATAGGCAAGCCCGCGCCCGATCAGATCTTTGGCATAGGCCCGATAGATCTCCGCGCGCTCGCGCTGATACCAGGGACCATACGAGTTATCTCCGCCGATCTCTGCGCCTTCATCAAAGGCAATGTCGAAATAGCGGAGCGCGCGGATCACCGCTTCAACTGCGCCGTCCACTTTCCGTTTGGCGTCCGTATCCTCAATGCGGAGATATAAAATGCCGCCGCTCGTATGCGCCGTCCGCTCGTTGGCGATCGCGGCAAAGAGGTTTCCGAGATGAATGAATCCCGTAGGAGACGGAGCCAGTCGGGTGACTTCCGCCCCCTTGGGCAATTCGCGCGGCGGATATTTCTCTTCGAAATAGGAAAGCTCGGGATATTGACCCGGCAACAGCCGTTCGGCAAGTTTACGATAATCCATAATGTCCTTCCTTTATTGATCGACGAGCAGGCGCAAACTCTCGGCAGAGAGCTCGGCAAACCCGTTTTCGATGTCGTGTACCAGTCCGACAGCGCGGGCAAGCAGCGGAACGGGAACGCCGAGTTCCCTTCCGCGGCGAACGGCGGCGCCCGCAACAAAATCCACGTCACACCGTCTTCCCGCTTCAAGATCTTTCAGCATTCCGGAACGGGTGTTCCGATACCGCTTCATCGCCAACGGGAGCAGGACGCGCGCCTGTGCCCCGGAAAAGACCCGAAACAGATCATGTCCGTTGAGCGGAAGCCGCTCGCATCCTTCCGTGCGCGCCACCGCAAAGACTTCGCGCATGAGCGCAAGCGCAAGGCGCGTATGCCGCGACGCAATCTTCCCGAACGGAAGCGCGGAAATCGCAGACAATGTGGAAAACGAAGCGTTGACCGCAAGTTTTGCATAGCGGATCTCGTTCAGTTTTCCGACCGTCACCTGTCCAACCCGCCGCAAAAGCGCGGCGATCTCCTCCAAACGTTTCCCCGTTCCGCAGGCTCCGAGCGCAAACCGATATCCGCTGTCCGAAGTGACGGCGACTTCCCCCGCACGAACCTGCTCCGCTCCCCATGAGAGCGCACAGCCATAGAGTGTCTCCGCGCCCAACCGTTCCGCGAGCATCCTTTCCGGAAGCCCGTTCTGTACGGTGACAACCGCCCCGCGATTCGCAAGCAACTGAAACATTTTCTCCGCCGTTTGTGCATTGTCCCGCTGTCTGGTCGCCAAAAAA
>CALVZL010000035.1 GCA_944372525.1 uncultured Clostridia bacterium | reverse complement strand
CGCGACATAGCGGCTGCCCGAAATAAGTGATGCGTTGCCAAATTTCGATACCCGTTGACGGGTACGCCGGCAATAAACCCTTCTAGGGTATGTGCAAACCACCAGTTTAACTGGTGGTTTTGAATTTTTGCATGTGTAACGGCATAGGCCGATTTATAGCTTTACTTCTTTGTTTTTTCTCTGGCAGGCGCTCAGATAGCCGACGAGCTGCCGTGCGCGGCGGGGAGAACGTCCTCCTTTCAGAAGCGCCCAACGTTCTGCAAGCGCTTCCAGTTCCGCGGCGGAACAGCGCAGCTTATAATCTTTGGCAAGTTCTTTTACGATCCGGAGATATTCGTCTTTGTCCGTTGCGGAAAAGAGAACGGTAATCCCGAAACGGTCGGAGAGGGAGAGGAGCTCCTGCTCGTTCTCTCTGCCGTGCAGATGTTCGTGCGGAGCACTCTGTTCGTCGATGAGATGTCTGCGGTTGGAGGTTGCAACGATCATCACGTTGTCGCCGCTTTCTTCCGAACTTCCTTGCAGTGCGGTTTTGAGCGTAGAGATCCGGTCGTCGCCTTCCCGCAGGGAAAAATCGTCGATAAAGATAAGAAAACGAAGAGGGATGCGGGACAGTTCCGCTTTGAGAACATAGAGGCGGGCGATGTCTTCTTTGGCAAGTTCCACAAGGCGAAGTTTCTGAGAAAAGAAGGCGCTTGCCATGGCATGGACCGTGGAGGATTTTCCCGTCCCCCGATCTCCGTAGAGCAACATGTCGCAGTAAGGAAGCTTTTTTACAAAATTTTCCAGATTATCGTATATTTCCGCCTTTTCCCGTTCATATCCCTTTAGATCGGATAACTGTACGGCGGCAGAGCGGATCGGGACAAGCATTCCCGATTTTTCATAGCGGAATTCTCCGTTGGAAATAAATTTCCCGTAGCCGTAGCTCTGATAATACCCGTAGAGAAGATTTGCCGCATGCTCGTCCCAATTTCTTATGATGGAGCCTGTTTTTCCCATCTGAAAATCGGGAGATTCGAAATTGAGCGCACGGCCGATGGTCTCGAGATCTGCGATATAGGCGCGTCTGAGATAGGGAGAAATGTTTTGCCCTGCGGCGCAGGCGCGAGAAAAGGCATTTTCGTCTTTGAGAACGGCGTCCGCGACATATGCGGCAAAATCCGTCTCCGCGCCGCATCGGAAGAGTTCGTGGAGAAAACGAACGCGCGCAGCAGAGGTGTTCGGCGCGGTTCGGTATGCGGCAAATGCCGAGATAAGCGGATCGGACAAGATTCCGCTCAATACGGTCAATTCAAATTCAAAGTGTGAGTCTGCCATGTGTGAGTACCCGCTGTTTTTTTGCCATTATAGCGCATCATGGCGAAAAAATCAAGATAAAAAGCGAATAATTTTACTTGGAGCCGGGGCGTTCGGCGGGAGACACATGAATAAATGACTTTGAAAAATTTGCCAGAAAGTGTTGACAAACAGATTGGCGTCTGCTACAATAATAATCGATAAAAAAATATCAAAAGCGATGAGGAGCCGATTCGGAGAGCAATGGCGGATGCGATATCCAAAGCGACCATGCTGCGATTTCCCGCATATCTGCGTTATTTGAAGACGGAGGCGGGAAGAGGCAACAAATATATCTCTTCTGCTGTCATAGCAGAGGCGATGGGGCTTTCCGCGGTTGCCGTTCGGAAGGATCTTGCCGGAATTTCGTCGCAACCCGGGAAACCGGGAAGCGGGTTCGAGGTATCGGAGCTGATCGCCGACATCGAGCGCCGTCTCGGGTTTCGCAGCCGCACAAATGCAGCGGTGGTGGGAGCGGGCAGGCTGGGGCGCGCAATGCTCGCTTACGACGGGTTTGAGGCATACGGGATCCATGTCGTTGCGGCGTTCGACGTGTCTCCCGTCGTGATCGGTGCGGCGGATGGTAAACCGATTTATCCCATGGAGCGTATTTTTGAGGTTGTGCGCAGAGAGGACATTCGGGTAGGCATTCTTACCGTTTCCAGGGAGAACGCGCAGGCTGCGACAGACGATATGATAAAGGCGGGCATCGGGGCGATCCTCAGTTTCGTTCCGGCCTATGTGCATGTTCCGGATGGTGTGCTCATCAGATATGAAGACCTGGCGGCTTCGCTCGCGGGAGTGTGCGGCGGACTGCTTTTGTCGGAATAAAATCAAAGATTTGGGAAACGGAGGTAACAATGAAAGACTTTATCGTGAACGATGAGGAATCGCTCGAAAAATTGCTTGCGCGCGTCAGGGCTGCCCAGGCAAAGTTTGCGACTTATACTCAGGAACAGGTCGACCGCATCTTTTTCGAGGCGGCGCTCGCCGCAAACAAAATGCGGATTCCGCTTGCCAAAATGGCGGTGCAGGAGACCGGGATGGGCATTGTCGAGGACAAGGTCACTAAGAACCATTACGCGTCCGAATATATTTACAATGCCTATAAGGATACGAAGACCTGCGGCGTGATCGAGCGGGACGAAGGATTCGGACTCACTCGCATTGCGGAGCCGATCGGCGTCATTGCCGCTGTAATTCCGACGACCAATCCCACGTCGACGGCGATTTTCAAATCTTTGATTTGTCTGAAGACGCGGAACGCGCTCATTATCTCCCCGCATCCCCGTGCAAAGAAATGTACGATCGAAGCGGCGAAGATTGTACTCGAGGCTGCCGTGAAAGCCGGTGCGCCCGAGGATATTATCGGTTGGATCGACGAGCCGACCGTTCCGCTTTCCGGAATGATCATGCGCGAGGCGGACATGATTTTGGCTACGGGCGGACCCGGCATGGTCAAGGCCGCGTATTCTTCCGGGAAACCCGCGCTCGGCGTCGGAGCCGGAAATACGCCTGCCATCATCGATTCTACGGCGGATATTCGGCTTGCGGCTTCCTCCATTCTTCATTCCAAGACTTTCGATAACGGCATGATCTGCGCTTCCGAGCAGTCGGTCATCGTTCTGAAAGACGTCTATGCGGCTTTCAAGAAGGAAATGGCGCTCCGCGGCGCATATTTCCTCACGCCCGAAGAGACGGACAAGGTGAGAAAGACCATCATCATCAACGGGGCGCTGAACGCCAAAATTGTCGGACAGAGCGCCTGCAAAATTGCAGAACTTTCGGGCTTTACCGCTCCTGCGGGAAGCAAAGTGCTGGTCGGCGAAGTGGAATCCGTAGACATTTCCGAAGAGTTTGCGCATGAAAAGCTCTCTCCCGTTCTCGCCATGTATAAAGCGGAGACCTTTGAAGAAGCGGTTGCAAAAGCAGATCGTTTGATCAAGGACGGCGGCCTGGGACATACTTCTTCGCTGTACGTCAATGTCGAAACGGGCGCCGAAAAGATCGCGTATTTCCGTTCGATCATGAAGACCTGCCGCATTGTCATCAATACGCCTTCTTCCCACGGCGGAATCGGAGATCTGTACAATTTCAAATTTGCGCCTTCGCTCACGCTTGGCTGCGGTTCCTGGGGCGGGAACTCCGTCTCCGAAAACGTCGGCGTGAAGCATCTGATCAATATCAAAACCGTTGCGGAAAGGAAGGAAAATATGTTGTGGTTCAGAACCCCTGAAAAGGTATATTTCAAGCGCGGCTGCCTCGGCGTAGCGCTCAAAGAACTCGGTCATCAGGTTTATAACAAGAAACGTGCGTTTGTCGTCACCGACGGATTCCTTTATCAGAGCGGGTTCACAAAAAAGATCACCGATATTCTTGACGAGGAAGGAATCACGCACGCGACCTTCTTCAACGTGGCTCCCGATCCCACGCTTGCCTGTGCAAACGAGGGTGTAAAACAGATGCGAGATTTTAAGCCCGATGTCATTATTGCGATCGGCGGCGGTTCGCCTATGGACGCGGCAAAGATCATGTGGGTGATGTATGAGCACCCCGAAGTGGATTTCCAGGATATGGCAATGCGCTTTATGGATATCCGCAAGAGGATCTATACCTTCCCCCATATGGGAGAAAAAGCTTTGTTTGTGGCGATCCCGACGACGGCGGGAACCGGATCGGAAGTCACACCGTTTGCCGTCATTACAGACGAAGTGACGGGGACAAAATATCCGCTTGCCGACTATGAGCTCATGCCCGATATGGCGATCATCGATGCGGATCTTATGATGAACATTCCCAAAGGGCTTACTTCCTGTTCGGGCATCGATGCGATGAGCCATGCCCTTGAGGCAATCGCATCCGTGATGGCGACCGACTTCACGAACGGGATCGCGAAGGAAGCGGCAAAACTTATCTTCGAGTATCTGCCCAGAGCATATACGAACGGCGCGCATGACATGGAGGCGCGCGAGAAGATGGCGAACGCCTCCACGATGGCGGGTATGGCGTTTGCAAATGCGTTCCTCGGGGTCTGCCATTCCATGGCGCATAAACTCGGTTCTTATTGGCATATCCCGCACGGTATGGCGAATTCGCTTATGCTCGAAGAGGTCATTCGTTTCAACAGTGCGGAACAGCCGACCAAAATGGGAACGTTCCCGCAATACGCTTACCCTCAGTGCAAAGCGCGTTATGCCGATGTCGCACGGTTCGTCGGATGCAAAGGAAAGAGCGACGACGAGTTGGTGGATGCGCTCATCAAGAAGCTGCGCGAACTGCAGGATGCGGTGGGACAGCCCAGAACGATCCGGGATGCGCTCGGCGACAAGGTAACGGAAGAACAGTTCCTGGAACGGTTGGATGCGATGACGGAGGACGCTTTCGACGATCAGTGCACGGGCGCCAATCCCCGCTATCCGCTGATGAGCGAGATCAAGCAGATGTATCTGAACGCTTACTACGGAAAAAGCAACGGTTGATCTCAACCGGATCACGCGGAAGGAGCAAGGTTGACCTTGCTCCTATCTGCATATCAAAACAAAAAGCGAGGAGATTTTATGAGAGGGCTGGAGACATCCGTCATCAAACTGAGGCGGAAAGTGTTTGTAGAAGTTGCGCGCGTTGCGTTTGAGTCTGAAAATGTGGTCAGCGACATCGAGGCTATCCCGTATGCGATCACCCCGACCGAAGTTCCCCAATATCGGGAAAGTATTTATCGGGAGCGGGCGATTGCGGCGGAGCGCGTGCGCCTTGCAATGGGTATGTCGCTCAATCCGCAGGACAAGCCGGTGCATATCACGAGCGGACTCAGCGAAAGCAACGTGACAAGACAGTATTACGAACCGCCGCTGATGCAGGTGATTCCCTCCGCATGCGATCGGTGCGAGGAGAACAAGTATGAAGTTTCCGATCAGTGCCGCGGATGTGTGGCGCGTTATTGCGTTACGGTCTGTCCGAGAGGGGCGATCTCCAAGGGCCCGGACGGCCGTGCGGTAATCGATCAGAGCAAATGCATCAAATGCGGCAAATGCAAGAGCGCCTGTCCTTACGATGCGATCGCACACAAGATCCGTCCCTGCGCGCAGGCATGCGGCGTTAAGGCGATCACGAGCGATGCGCTCGGACGCGCTTCGATCGATCCGAAAAAATGCGTGGGATGCGGTCAGTGCATGGTGAGCTGTCCTTTCGGGGCGATCGCGGATAAATCGCAGTTTTATCAGCTCATCCGCGCGATGAAAGCCGGCGAAGAAGTCGTCGCAGAAGTTGCTCCCGCGATCGTCGGACAGTTCGGTCCCAATGTGACGCTGTGGAAGATCAAAGCGGCGCTCAAAGACCTCGGATTCAAGGAAGTGTTCGAAGTTGCGCACGGAGCAGACGTGGGAGCTTCTACGGAAGCGCATCATTATGCGACCGAGGTGACGACGGGAAAAATTCCGTTTTTGCTGACTTCCTGCTGTCCCGCATGGAGCATGCTCGCCAAGACGCAGTTCCCCGAGATGATCGACAAAGTTTCGAGCGCGCTCACGCCCATGGTCGCGACGTCACGCTCCATCAAACAGAAAATGCCTACGGCACGCGTCGTATTTATCGGACCTTGTGCCGCAAAAAAATTGGAGGCGATGCGAAGGACGGTGCGCAGCGACGTAGACTTCGTCATAACCTTTGAAGAGCTTGCGGCGATTTTCGAGGCGAAGGGGATCGATTTTTCCAATTACGAAAAGGAGGAGGCGATCCACGACGCAACGGGTGCGGGCAGAGGGTATGCGGTGGCGGGAGGAGTCGCTTCCGCCGTTGAGCAGTGCGTTCGGGAATATTATCCCGACGTGGAAGTCAGAATAGAGCACGCCGAGGGGTTGGAGGAGTGCAAAAAAGTGCTGTTGCTCGCAAAACTCGGCAAGAAGAACGGCTGTCTGATTGAGGGAATGGGCTGTCCGGGCGGATGCGTTGCGGGCGCCGGCGTTAACATTCCGGTTGAAAAAGGGGCTGCGGCGGTGAAAAAATTTGTCGCGGATTCCACCAAGAAATTGCCGGAAAAAGAATTGTACGAGATCAATTTGCCTTGACGGAACCATTTGTTCTGTGCAACGGGGCGCGGCTTTAAGCCGCGCCCCGTTGCAGTTTTTTTTAAGTAGGCCGCAGAGTCGAAGTGTACTCATGCTTTGACAAAATGTTTGAGCCGAGTGACGAGAATGGCTGCGGCGCAGATTTTGATGAAGTCGGGCAGAAGAAAGGGATAGACACAGTAAGTCAGCGCCGCCTGAAGATGGTCTGCCGTCGCGCTTCCGCGGTAGATCAGCAGATACCATGCCGTACCGAACAGATAACACACGGCAACGCCAATGCTCATGCCGAGCGCAAGAAGAAGCAGTCGAAGGAAGCTGCGCGCGTGGCTCAGAGAGCCTGTGCCTCCTCGATACAGACGATCCGCGCACAGTCCGCTGATTAAAGCGGTAAACAGGAATCCGCAGACATATCCTGCCGATGCGCCGGGGAGCATGGCGTAAAAATTTTTTCCTCCCGTGAAGACGGGGATCCCGCAGATTCCGAGCAATATGTAAACGAAAACGCTCAATGTGCCGCGTTTTGCTCCCAGCAGCCCGCCTGCGACGCAGATGGCAAGCGTCTGCAACGTAAAGGAGATCTCTCCGAGCGGTACGGCCACGTATGCACATACGGTAAAGAGAGCGGCGAACAAGGAAATATGGCAAATATCGCGGATATGGTGTTTTTTGTCGTGTTGCGTCTGTTCGGACGAGACGTTCTGTTCGGGTTCTGTCATAATAATTTCCGTTTGCACGTTAAGCTTAATGCTAATTTTTCAAAGAAATGCTTATGTTGCGTGCTTTCCCAAAGTCAGTGTTATGTTTTTTGCGTCGTTTTTCGGACAATATTGAAAAAGCCGTATTATTCGTTCACTCGTGTTCGGCGGCGCACAGGATTCGGAAGCGGACGCCGGACGGATAATCTCCGAAATTTTTACCGAAGAGCGTGAGCCCGCCGATGTTTTTTGCGGTCTTGGGGATCTCCAGCCGCAGGGTGACGGCGCTGTTCTGTTCCAGATTCAGTTCACGGATGGTGACAGGGGAGAGCAGAAGTCCGTCGAGGTAGGTGCCGGTATCGTTGACCGTGAGCACTTTCATGATGCCGTATTGCGGGAAATTCTGGAACCACCACGCGGGGGTGTATCGTCCTCTGCGGTCAAACAGTTCTCCCGGAGAAGTCCAGTATCCGAGATTGATTTTATTGACGATGAAGCTGATGTCCGAGGGATAATAGCTGATGACGCCGGGCGCTTCGCTGCACAGCTCGAGAAAGATCTGCAATTCCACGGGTTTTTGCGCGGGAGACAGCATGTTCGGAATGGCATATTCGACATAGCCCTGCGTAAACCAGATGATCGAAGCGTTGAAGCGTTCGGCAAGGAAAAAGAAACGGGGGTCGTCGAAGGCGTCGCCGATCACTTTCTCTCTCGTTGCAAGTCCGCAGGTGGGAAGGACGTTGCATTCGGTATATTGTCCCGCATCCAACTCCGTTTCATAGATCGTCTGTGCGAGGATCTCCGGCATGATGTTGACGATCAGTTTGTCTTCCGCAAGCCGACAGATCTTCTGCGTGCCGCGCGTCTCAAAACTGAGACTGACGTCAATGAGCCCCGCCTGCAGAAGTTTTTTGATGTGCGGCGTGAGCGTGCTCTTCGGAATGCCGAGCGTATCGGCAATATTGTTCATGTTCATCGAGTGGTTTTTGATGAGAAGCTGTAAAATATCAATTCGAAGCTGATTGCTCAGCGCATCAAAGATCGGGAGACCGTCGTTGAGATTTTCGATGATTCTCATGGCAGAGATCCTTCAAAAGTTGTTTCTGCGGTTAAGTATAACACGAACGCCGAAAAAATGCAACTAAAAAAATCGGGAAACGCGTACGTAAAAATACGAACTAATATTACATAAGTAAAACTAATGCTTAAAATTTGGAATATGATATTGACAAACATAAAATAGAATGATATAATACAATCGGATTAAAAATTTTGTGAATAGCAAATTGAAATTGAAAGAATTTTACATTATTGTGAGGACGACATGAAACATGCAAAATGTTATCGGGAGGGCTATCCGCGGCCGCAATTTGTGAGAGACAACGATACCGATCTTTGCGGAGAGTGGGATTTTGCGTTTGACGACGAAGATCGCGGCGAGAGCGAGGGTTGGTTTGAGCAGTTCCCGGAAGGAAAAAAAATTGTCGTTCCCTTCGATTACAGAACAGAGAAAAGCGGCGTCGCGGAGAACACGGAACATGTACGGGTGTGGTACGACCGCACGATCGTTTACTCCGCAGAAGAAGTGCGGAAAAAGCGGTTGATTCTTCATTTTGAGGGATGCGATTATTGCACGAAGGTCTGGATTAACGGGCAATATGTCGGAGACCATCGGGGCGGCTACTGTCGTTTTTCTTTTGACATCACCCGGGAGGCGAGGCGCAGCGGCGGTAAGGTGCGTATCACCGTGCGGGCGGAGGATTTTCCGAACGCCTGTCAGCCGCGCGGAAAGCAGAGCGATATCGGCAGGTCCGTGGGGTGCTGGTATCGTTGTACGACGGGGATCTGGAAAAAGGTCTGGTCGGAGTTCGTGCCGGAGATCGCGCTCGAGACGGTGCGGATCACGCCTTCACTTCGCGAAGGGTATGTCAAATTTGAAGCGGCTGTCGGAACATTTTCGGAGGGACTTTGTCTGCGGATCGTGGTGAGTTACGACGGAAAAACGGTTTCGGATACGACATCTTCTTTCTGCAGGAGAACGCTTTGTGTCAAGGCGGGCCTTTATCACGACGGAGAGCTGTTCCGCATCCGATATTGGACTCCGGAAAAACCGGATCTCTATGATGTAGAGTTTTTTCTTCTTCGCGGGGAAGAGGTGACAGACGAAGTCGGGTCTTATTTCGGCATTGCGGAATGCGTTGCGAGCAAGAATGCGGTGTTGCTCAACGAAGATCATTATTATTTGAGAATGGTGCTCTTCCAGGGATATCACAGCGAGAGCGGGATGACCGCACCGGATGAGGAGGCGCTCCGTTCCGACATTTTGCTCGCCAAGCGTCTCGGGTTCAACGGTATTCGTATGCATCAGAAGATCGAGGACGAGAGGTTTTATTACTATGCGGATATCCTCGGCATGGCGATCTGGTGCGAAATGCCTTCCGCCTATGAATTCGGCGCGGAGACGGTGGAAAAGCTCTCTTCCGAATGGACGGAGGTCGTGCGTCAGCACTATAATCATCCCTGCATTCTGGCATGGGTGCCGCTCAACGAAAGCTGGGGCGTTCCGCGCATCCGTTCGGACAGATCGCAGCAGGCGCTTTCGCTTGCGCTGTATCACATCACGAAGGCGTACGATTCCAGACGGCTCGTGATCAGCAACGACGGGTGGGAGCATACGAAGAGCGACCTCGTTACGTTGCACAATTACGAACAGAACAGCGATTCCCTTTATCGCTTTTACGAAAGCACCGAAGCCATATTGAAGGGAGGCAATGCGGCGAGATATTCGCAGCTGCGGCTTCCGTTTGCGGAAGGATACGAATATGAAGGACAGCCCGTGCTTATTACGGAATTTGCGGGCATCGGATATCGGAGCGGCGAAGCGGAGGGCTGGGGTTACGGAAAATGCGTCTCGGGGGCCGAAGAATTCGTGCTGCGGCTCAAAAGTCTGGTCACGGCGCTTCGGAAGATCGACGGGATTTGCGGATTTTGCATCACACAGCTCACGGACGTGGAGACTGAGCTCAACGGACTTGCGGAGATCGACAGAACCCTGAAAGCGCCCGAAGAGCGGCTTCGCGACGCGATCTCGGCGGAATGACAAAAAAGGAGGAAGAGCGTGAGAATTCTGACCTGGAAACAGATTGCGGCATGGATCTGTGCGATCGTGTTGGTCGCAGCGTGCTTTATTACAGCGGTTGCTTCCGTCACGGGGAATTCGGAGAGCGGCGACTATATCGTGATCACACTCTGCCACTGGGATAACGGAGGCACGACGGAGACCGACCTCGTGAAAGAAGTCTGCGCGGCGTTTGAAGAGAAATATAACGCCGAAGTGGACGAGAAAAACGCCTCTTTGGAGGAGGGGGAAGAAGAATACGACCGGATCAAAGTCGAGGTGAGCGTGATCAGCAGTTATGAGTCGCAGTTCAACAGCATCATTGCCGCACAGACCGTTCCGGACGTCTTTCTGGTTCCCGACGGCAATTTCGGACAGTGGGTCAAGACGGGCGTCATGCTGGATCTCACGGAATATATCGAACAGAGCGAACTCATCGATCTTTCCAAAGTATGGCCCTCCGCCGTCGATCGGTATCGCTATAACGGAAAGACGATGGGCTCCGGTGCGATCTATTGCATGCCCAAAGATATCACGCCCTATGTCATGTATTACAACAAAGACCTGTTCGATCGTTACGGCGTTCCATATCCGGATCCGAGCGTGCCTTGGACGCCGGAAGAGGCGTTGCAGTATTGGAGCATGTTCGGGTATTCCCGCTCGGAAGAGCTGGGGGGAAGCACGGTATATGTTTCAAGCAGGACGGGGGAGACAAAAGTGACTTCGGAGCACGTTTACGGGGTCGCAAAGATTTATCCGGAAAGTCTGATTTGGTCCAACGGAGCGGACTATCTTTCGGAGGACCGAACGGAAGTTTTGATCGATTCCTCGGAGTTCATCGAAGTATACGACTATATTCAGACGGCAACGATGGATTATTGCGTGACGCCGACTTCCGCGATCCTCGCCACGACGAGCGAAAAGACGCTTTTTCTCAACGGAGAAGCGGCGTGTTACATCGAGGGAAGGTCCGTGACGTCCGATCTGCGAAAGCAGGCGACCTTTGACTGGGACATCGCTCCCATTCCCGCTTTCGAGGCGGATCCGAATTGCAACGGGTGGTCGGGATCGGTCGGGTATGCAGTCTATAAGAATACGGCATACCCGGATATCGCCTATCGTCTGGCAGAGTTTTTTACATCTGTAGAGGGTCAGCTCATCATGACGGAATCCGGCTTTTCGATCCCGCTGTATAACGACGAAGAGACGATCGCGAAACTCTATGAGTATGATGCGGGAAAACTCCCCCAAAATACTGCCGAATGGCTGCGCGCGGCGCAATACCAAAGGGCGGGACTGTGGCAGTATCTTCCGAGCGTACGCTGGAAAGATCGGCTTGCCGACGATATGGGGGTCTTGTTTGAGTCCGATCCGTCCAAGCGGGCAACGGCGGAGCAGTTTCTGACAGACGAAAAAGAAGTCATTCTGAACATCATCAAGACGGATTTTCCCGAATTGTTTTCGAACGGATAAAGAGGAGGTAATTATGCAAACGGAACGCTGTTCGACACAGTCGGAATTAATGCATACGACAACGGCGGCGCCCTCGGCGCAGCCGAAAAAGAAACTCAGCCGTATGCGCAGATCGGACATCTTCTGGGGCTATCTGTGCGTTGCTCCGCTTACGATCGGACTCCTGCTCTTTCTCGCCGCGCCGCTGTGCTATGCTTGTTATCTGTCCCTCACAACGTACGATCTGTTCAATCCGCCCGTATTCGTCAAATTTGACAATTTTATTCGCGCTTTTTCCGAAAACGAAACGCAGTTCTGGCCCTCTGTGGGAAACGCGTTCGTGATGTGCATCGGCGTTTTGCTCTCTATGGCGATTTCGCTTGTGTTGGCGAATCTGCTCAGCGGAAAGAAAAAAGGGACAAACGTCTTTCGGATGATTTACTTTCTGCCGACGATTTGTTCTTCGGTAGCCGTGGGGATCATGTGGAAGCGCATCTATGACTATCAGTATGGATTTTTGAATCAGATTATCGGCCTGTTCGGGTTTGAAAAGGTGAATTGGCTGGACAGCGCGCACGCCGTTCCCTCCCTGATTTTCCTGAACGTGATTTTTGGAATGGGGACCAATATCCTGCTCTATATTGCGACGATCAAAAACATTCCGCGGTCCTATTACGAGGCGGCGGAATTGGATGGCGCGGGCGGGCTGCAAAAATTTTTCTACATTACGCTGCCCTCCGTCTCTCCCGTCTCCTTTTACATTTTGACGATGGGCGTGATCGGGTGCCTGCAGGGATTTGCGATTTATCAGGTGATGACGGGGGGCAGTCCCTCCAACACCATGATGCCCGTGATGCTGATCTACAATTATGCGGGAGGAAATTACGGCGCTTTTTACGGATATTCCTCCACGCTGGCGATCCTGCTCGGCATCATCATTGCGATTGTTACGGCGCTGAATTTCGGGCTTTCCAAAAAATGGGTCTATTACGAGTCCTGAGGGGGGTGAGAATATGCAGGTAAATTCCGGAAAAAAGTTTTCCCGCGCGGCGGGCAGCATTGCGACCTATGTGCTTCTGGTCTTGTTTGCGGCATTCATTTTGGTTCCCTTCGCCTATCTTTTGAGCTGTTCTTTCAAGAACGCACAGGAAATCAATCTCTCTGCCTTCTTCCCCAAGCATTGGACAGGCGCGAATTACCGTGCCGTTTTTGAAGAAACGGTGATGCTCCGTGCTTTTCTGAATACCTTTCTCTATATCATACCTCCCGTGCTGACGGGCGTGTTCATGAGTGGACTCGCCGCCTACGGATTTGCCCGTCTGCGTTTTCCCGGGAGCAGGATAATTTTTTCCCTGATGATGGCGACGCTGGTGATTCCGAATATTATCATCATGATCCCAGCATACGTCATGTTTGCAAATTTCTATCACTGGGTCGGGACGCCGCTGCCGGTGATGATCCCGGGCATGTTCGGCTCCACCGTCATGATGTTTTTCTTCCTGAACTTCCTGCGTACGCTGCCTACCGATTACGAAGAAGCGGCGATCCTGGACGGGATGAGCAGGGGCGGGATCTATATTTCCATCATCCTTCCGCTCATCAAACCGGCAATTATCACGCAGACCTTATTGAGCTTTATCGGGTTCTACAACGATTATCTCACGCCGTTGCTCTATCTCGGGAACAATGAAAAATTGTTTACGGTCCAGCTGGCGATCAACCAGATGAACTCCGCATATTCGGTGGAAACGGAAAAACTTCTCACCGCATGCGTGGTTGCGATGATCCCGACGTCTGTGCTCTTCTTGCTCTGTCAGAAATATCTTGTGGACGGGATCAGTCTTTCCGGACTGAAGTGATTTTGCCGGATCCGACCGGCGAACGAAGGAGGAACTATGAAACGAAAAAAGGTGGTGAGTCTGTTGCTTTGCGGAATGCTCTGTTTCGGAACATTCGGCTGCACTCGGGAAATCGACAACCCCGACGAACCCGAGATCCCCGATAACCCGACCGAACCCGGGGGCGAGGATGCCTATGCCTATCGCGTAGACCGTGATTTTACGGCGCCTCCGCGTCCCGACAATACCATCGACGAGGCGGCTCTGCCCGCCGCAAATGAGGAGGATTTGGGCAACAATTCGATGACGGCGGGAAACGTCACGCTTTCGTTCGTGCAGAAGGGCGGCGGATACGGGTTGTCCGTCACCGATTCGTCCGGCCGCGAGATGTTTGCGGAGAGCGCTCCCGCGAAATTGTATATCAAGGGAGGAGAGGGACTGCTCGAAGGGCAGTACACCGATTTGGTCCGAAAAGATTACGGATATCTTGCCAGCGTCGTGCTTACGACGGAAGCGGGCAGCGCCCTGTTGGTGGAAGATCGTTATTACTTTCCGCCGGAAGGAGAGAACGCCATCAATGTTGCAAAGCAGGTGACGGTGCAGCAGGCAGAGAGCGCAGACACGGGGTTTGAGAGTATATATTCGCTCTCTTCTTCGGAGAGCGCCTCCGGGGATTACGACTGGTTTGTTCCCAACAATATTTTTTCCGAGGCGGATTACGGAACGAAAGTCTATCGGGAGACCTATCTCGGCGTACCCATGATCATGATGCGCAACCGCGAGACGGGGGATACGCTTTCGCTGGCCCGTTATCAGCCCGTGATACACTATGAAAATAACGAGTACGCCTCTCTCACACTGACGAACGCAGAGGGAAGCGGAAGCATTTCGGTGGAATATCCGACGCGCGATACGGCAAGAAGATACCATTCCATGAAGGCGGGGGTTTCTCATGCCATGACGCTATGCTTCCGTGCAGAGACGACTCCTTCGCACAGCGAGGCAATCATTGCCTCCTATAACGCACACTTCAATTTGCAGAATCAAAGGATCGTCAACACCGATATCGATGAGGTCTACCGTGTCGTCTGCGAAGACTATAAGACATTTTTGCAGAAGACGGAACAAACCAATCCGGAAACGGGGAAGAAATATGATTCCTACGGGCTGCCTTGGCGGATCACGATCGAAGACGGCGAGATCGGCCCGTTGACCTATCAGGCGGGATTTATCGGACAGCAGATCCCTTCCGCTTACAACATGATGCTCTATGGGATCATGAACGACGATTACGAAAGTTTGCAAAACGGCGTCAACGTCGTAGATTTTTGGGTGAACGGAGCGGAATTTATGAGCGCGGCAGGTGTGCCATATATTTGGTATGACACCTGGGCGGACGGATTCCGAAGCTATCCCTGTTTTCTGCGCATGGCGGTCGATGCGCTGGAGGGGTTGCTGGATGCGTATCGGCTCGCGGAAGCGCATGGGATCGAGCGGTATGAATGGTATCAGGCGATCGAGCTGTTTGCCAACTTTCTCGTCAACAATCAGAACGCGGACGGGAGCTGGTATCGCTGCTACAATTACGACGGCGGACCGTTTGTAAATTGGGACAACGGGATCGAAGAGCCGTCGGGCAATATCTGTCAGTCGTTCAGTAAGCTGAATACCAATCTTCCCGTGCGGTTTTTGGTCAAGATGTACGAATATACGGGTGCGGAAAAATATAAAGATGCGGCACTGGCGGCGGGCGAGTTTGTATATCGCGAGATCTATCCCTCCGGCGTCTATACCGGCGGCACCTGTGACAATCCCAACCGCGTGGACAAGGAGTCCGGCGTATATGCCATGTACTGTTTTGACGCGCTCTATCTGCTTACCGGCGAAGCGCGCTGGCTGGAATGCCTGCGTCATGCAACGGCGTTCACGATGTCAACGGTACAGATCTACAGTTATCCGGTCAAAGATTCCCCTCTGAAAGCGGCTTATCCCTGTGAATATGGCTATAACGACGGAATGAGTTTTATCTGTACAAACAGCACGGGAGCGGACAACTATATCGCGTATATCTATTACGAACTCTTTAGGATCTACATCCTTACGGGTGATCGGGATTATCTGAAACAGGCGGAGTTTGTGCAGCAGAATACGAAGTCCATTATGAATTGGGACGGAACACTCGGCTATAAATATAAGAGTTTGGTGGCGGAAGCCACAACGACGACGGGATTCACGTTTTCTTCCGCATCGGACGGCGCCTGGGTGACCTGGAGTTCCGTTGCGAACATTGAGCCGATCGCCAAAATGTATGTGACATTCGGAAAAGCGGACGTGATGGAATTTTCGGAAGTCCCGATCGAAGAGCTGCGTGCGCGGTTGGAAGCATACGGAGTCGGCGGGCATGCGCACAAGGTCTTTGAGAATACGGTTGCGGAAAAGATTTCCTGAAATCGGAGAAATTTGCTTACAATTCGGATAAAAAGGAGGAATGCTATGAAACAATATGCGAAGTTCCGCCCGGTAATGATCGCTGTCTGTCTGTTTCTGGCGATTGTCTGTATGTCTGTGTCGGCAGGAAGCCTGCTGGCAAAGGCGCTGGTCTCGTCGGTCACGACCGACCTGATCCGGACGTCGTCACAGGAGGATTGGTTCTACAATGAGACCGTCTCTCAGAATTACGGAACATGGACACCTTCTCCCGAGAACGGAACGCTGACCGCAGATACGTTCGGAACGGCGTATGCCATGGAGGGTGCAACATATCTGACTTCCGTAGGAAAGGCTTACGGAGCATTTGAAATGGAGGCGACCTTTGTCATCAATGAACTGAATGCCGTGGAAAATCCCATGGTCGGGATCATTCCCTGGTATATCGACGAAGACAACTATCTCTTTGTTCAGCTCAAGTTTACGTATTCTGACAGCTATAAGACTACGCAGGAGGAGTATGACGACGGCTATGCTCTGCAGGAAGTCATTGTAAGCGGCCGCCTGGACGGAGAGGCAAAATATCAGACATCGACTTCACAGCAGGAAAATACGATATTCGACGCAAAGACGGTGACCAATTTGGCGAATGCCAAACGGAACCCGCTCTCGGCTTCCGGACATACGCTCAAAGTGGAGGCAGAGGCGAGCGGTTCGACGGGTAATTTCATGAAGTTCTCCGTCTCATACAACGGTTTGCTGATCGGAAGCGTGACTGCTTACTATTACAATAAAATTCCCGTGACCGCCGCCATGGGGTTCATGGCGCAAGACATGCGGGTCACATTTTCCAATGCCGTATTCACGGACGGCTATGCGGAAAATAAGACGGCGGTGCTGGCGCGCGACTGGATGCAGAAAGAGGGCTATATCTATCGCACGCTCAACGGATACGACAGCTGGACCTTTTCCGATGACGGAAGCGTCTCCGTCAAGACGACGGCAACGGAGGACGAACTTTCGGCTTACAGCGTATCCGGCACAAACTTCGGCGGCTACAATACCAATCGCGGCTATACGATCAATCAGATCGCGCAGACGGAAGAGGGTCTGCCGCAGAATTATGAAGTTTCTGCTACCTTCCGCGCGGATGAAGTCGCCGAATACGAAGGAAAGGAATACAAATTTGCCTACGGTCTGATTCCCTGGTGGCAGGACGATCAGAACTTCATTTCGGTAACCATTCGCAGGACGGAGAGCGGCAGAACGGGATTTTCCACCGTAAAAACAGAACTTGTCCTCTACGGGTGGATCGATTGCAGCAATCTCGGCATCGGAACGACGCTCTGTTCCTTGGGAGAAGATTTCGACGTGACGCAGGAACATACCATTCGGGTACAGAAAAAGTCGGTCGGATTCTTTGTTTATCTTGACGACGGAGAAGAACCCGTCATTTCCAAACGCATTGCGGGAACGGAAAACAACTATGCCTACGGGTATGAGGGATATAACGTCGATTATACGGCGTCTCCGATCTCCTGCACCGCAATTTATTCTGCATATGACGAGATCTCTTCCTACGGCGAGGACGGGGAGATCTGGAAGAATGCGGGAAAATCACAGAGCTCCTGGAGCTTTTCCGAGGGGACAATCTCCGTCTCGGCAAAGGAGACGGCGGATGCGGCGACGGCGCGCTCTTATCTGCGTCGGGAGAGCGATATTTCCGATCGGAACCTTTCCGTAAGCGTGACCGCGACGCTGATGCGGGGTGCGGAAAGTCAGATGTCCGAACTGCTCCTTTCTCCGTATATTTACGATGAGAACAACTTTGTGCGGGCAGGGCTCAGTTTCCGGGAGGGAAAGACGTATGCGCGCATCTATGCCTGCACCTATACGGAAGAAGATGAGGCAGAGGGCAGGGATCCCGTCTATACGCTTCGGGAAACGGAGATCGGCTCCGTAGACCTTTCGAATTCCTTTGTGCTCACGGTGCGGAAAGTGGCGGATGCGGTCGGCGTCTATGTCGGGGACGAGCTCGTCTACGGGCTGAATATTCCGGATATCGACGATGTGGCGAAAGAGATCGGTGTGTATGTCTATAATGCCGACGTGACGCTGAACGCGTTTGAAACAATTGGCTATAAGAAATATACGCAGAGCATGGTCGGCGATTGGCTGACGTCCGGGATCAAAAATCATCAATGGACGATCGACGGACAGGGCTGGCTGCTGTCGGATGCAACGTATACGGACGAAATCGTGGCGGACGACAAAGACGACGACAGGAATTGGGCTTTGCAGGAAAATACCGCGGAGGATTATACCGTTACGGCCACGATGCGGGTGACCGCGGAATCGCGTGCCGAAGATCGGGTAGGACTGGTCGTCTGGTATCTGGACGAAGAAAATTATCTCCTGTTCTATATGGACAAATGGCGTTCGGACAGCAACGTACCGCGTACGACGTTTACGGGTCTCATCAACGGCGAATATCTTCCCACGCGCTATAACCACGGAGGCTGGTTTGCGGAAGGCGATACGGTCGGAGACGACGGATTGACCGTCACGGAGCGCTCGCAGCTCGACCAATGGCATACGGTGCGCGTCACAAAGAGCGGAAACACGTTTACCTGCAGCGTAGACGGGTCGATGGGGCTGCTCACATATACGGTAGCCGCAGGTCTTCCCGATTCGGACGGCAGGACGGTCAAGAGCGGGATCTATGTCTTAAACGATGCGATCGAGGTGTCCGAATGGGCATATACTCCTGCCGGAGAAACGGAGCAGCTGGCGGCGCCCGCGCTTCCTTCTCAGGAAACGGTGATCACGGAGGAAGCGCTTGAGATCGGGATATACGAAGACGCGGCCTATACGGATGAGATCGACGGAACAACTTCTTCCGAGGGTTCCGATCCTTCCGATCCTTCCGATCCTTCCGATCCTTCAGACCCTTCCGATCCCTCTGATCCGTCCGATCCCTCCGATCCGTCCGATCCGGACCAGGAGGACGGCGGGGGGAATGTCGGCTTGGTTGTCGGCTTGTGCATTGCCGGTGCGGCGGTGATCTGTGCCGCAGTCATTCTTTTGGTGCGAAAGAAAAAAGCAAATAAATAGGAGGAATTTATGAAAAAAGCAACATTGATGGCGATTCCCATGGCGTTGATTATGGCTTGCGGGATTGCCGGAGGGTCGGCGGCATCCGTTCGCGCGGATTTTGTCGAGGATGACGGGACGGCACATTACGGCTGGTCGCTGATCTGCAACGAAGAAAACAAAAGTGCGTTTTCTTTCGGAGCGGACGGGAATATTTCCTACATAGCGGCGGCAGAGGCAGACACTGCGACGCAGCGCGTCAATATGTACGCTTTGCGTGACACGATGTATGCGCCGGACGAAGGCTACACGCTGAAGAGCACTTTCGTGCCGGATCCGGAGAGCGATCTCTCCGCGGAGCGGGCATACGGGCTTGTCGCATGGTATGTCGACGGAGACAACTATCTGATCTATTGGCTGCAGCAGAAAATGGGAGGCGATTGGTCAGGACAATTCTACGGAAGAGTCGGCGGCGTATTCAAATCGTATGTGAACGGCACGGGGACCGAGTTTGACGCGTGGAAAAACGGTGAATACAACGACATGTGGTGGGACGGAGGAAATTCGCATCCTGCAATCCGCAACGTAAGAAATGCGCTGCTCACGACGACGGTCACATTGGAGATCGTCTCGATGCAGACGACCGTTACGGTAGGAGGAACGCAGACAACAGTGCGCAAATTTGAACTGCATCAGATCATCGACGGGGAAGATTTCATTGCAGACACCTATTATGTGAAGGATATCGAAGATGAAACCCTTAATTTCCGCGTCGGGCTGTATTCTGAAGCGTTCAACGTCGGTGTTGAAAACTTCTCCGTTTTGGGCGACGGCGACGCACAGCGGGCGCAGGCGGTAGAAGCGCAGATCAAAGCGATCGGGAGCGTCGATTCCCAGGAGAAGATCGCGCAGGTCGAAGAAGCCAGAGTGGAGTGGGAGAGACTGCTGTCCTCGCAGTCGCTTTGCTCGGAAGGAACGGAGGAGGCGCTGACGGCGGCGGAGGATTCCGTCGGAACCTACGTCGACGGACTGATCGAAGGACTGGACGAAAGTTCCGCAACGTTCAAAGAAGACGTCATGGAGGTCTACGAGTTATACAACGGACTCAGCGAGTTGCTTGCCGGAAAAGTGACCAAGACGGAAGAGCTTAAGACGGCGTATGACAAGGTGCAGAACCCCGAAGATCCCGAAGATCCCGAGGATCCCGAGAATCCCGAAGATCCCGAGGATCCCGAGGATCCCGAGAATCCCGAGAATCCTGAGGATACGGAAACCCCCGAAAATCCGGAAAAAGAGCCCGCATCCGTGGGACTGATCGTCGGACTTTGCGTAGGCGGCGTAGTCATTGTCGCGCTTGCGGTATTCCTTGTAATTTATTTCAAGAAGAAAAAATAAACGGAGTTTGTAACACGGAACGATTGATATCTCACGAAGCGGATCGCATTGCGGTCCGCTTTGTGATTCTGTTTTGCAGCCGATTGCGGAAATCTGCATAAGAAGAAAAATTTTTAAAAAAGAAGGTTGATTTTTTTCGTTTCGTATGGTAAGATAATCTTGTTTTGTACGCTTTGGTTTTCTGGAACGGCAAATCAAGGGGAAGATGAAATTATGGATGAAAAATCAAAAATCAGGTGGCAGAAAGGCTGGAAAACGGTACTGGGTGCGATCCTTGCCGTTCTTTTTTCGGGAATTGTGCGGGCATTCGGCATTTATGTGTTTGTTTCCCCCAACAATTTCGCGCCGGGCGGAATCAACGGCATCGCGGTCTTGCTGGAATATATCTTTCACGTCAGTTCCGGTTGGTTTTTGCTTGCATTGAACATTCCTCTTTTTTTCGTCGCTTATTTCTGCCTGGGAAAGCGAGAGGCGGTAATTTCTACGCTTTCCATGCTGCTGAGTTCCGGATTGCTCATTCTTTTCGATATGATTCCCGGCTTTTCGGGTATGCGCTATACTCCGGAAACGCCGATCTTGGCTGCGATCGCCAGCGGGATTTTTTTAGGAGTTGCGCTTGCGATTACGATCAAGAGCTGCGGCACGTCCGGCGGGACCACGGTGCTCGCCTCACTCGTCAATAAAAAGTATCGCAACATCAGCGTCGGCTGGCTGACCTCCGTGTTTGACGCCTGTGTGGTCTTTGCTTCTATATTTGTCTATAATGTCGGAAGCTCCTTTACCGTTCGTCTCAATCCCGTTTTGCTCGCGCTGATTTCGTTGTTTGTTACGAGCAAAGTCTGCGACGGAATCCTGCAGGGATTTAAGACGGCGTATCGGTTTGAGATCATCACCAACCAGCCGGAAGAGATTGCGGCGGAAATCATGGCGCGTACGCATCACGGCGTGACGGCAGTCATTGCACAGGGCATGTATTCGCATGCAGAGCACACGATGCTCATCTGCATTATCCGTAAGAGACAGATCGCGGAAATACAGCGCATTATCAAAAAATATCCGGATACATTTGCCGAGTTTGCGCCGACTTCTGAGGTATACGGTAAATTTCTCAAATAAAGAAAGAATAACGGGTTAAACTGAAATTATGGAATTCAATCGGGAAAATCGGAAAACAGAAGAAGTGCGGGAGGCCGCTGTAATCGGGGGCGGCATCGCGGGTTACAGTGCGGCGCTCGTTTTGAAAAATTTTAAACTGGATTTCCTTTGGTTCGGTGCAAAAAACTTCGGGGAAAAACTTTATAAGGCGGAATATATCCGCAATTATCCGTCCTTCACCGGAGACGGGAAGATGTT
Organism: uncultured Clostridia bacterium; assembly: GCA_944372525.1. Classification (GTDB taxonomy): domain Bacteria; phylum Bacillota; class Clostridia; order Christensenellales; family Borkfalkiaceae; genus Gallimonas. The sequence goes on along the minus strand of CALVZL010000035.1, from coordinate 21,458 downwards.
CTGTGAACGCCTGGAGGCGCAGCGACAGTACGAGGGCGTTCAGCGCCTCGATAAGCGGATCGACGGAGTTTATGCTTCGGACGGGGGATTTTTGCTCACTTGCGGAAGCGAATCGTTTTTGGCGCGCTCGGTCATCCTTGCAACCGGAGCGGAGACCGCGGGTTCCATCCGCGGAGAAAACGAATTTCTCGGCAGAGGGGTCAGCTATTGCGCGGTATGTGACGGCGCGCTCTATCGCGGAAAAAAAATCGCGGCAATCCTTTCTTCTGCGGAATTTGCTGAGGAAGCAGAATATCTGGCGGGGTTTGCCTCAGAAGTGAATGTATTTTGCCGATATCCGAATCCCGGCTTCCGTGCCGGAAATATACGTGTCATGCGAGGAGTTCCTGTTGCGGTTGAGGGCAATCTGAGGGTGGAAAAGCTTGTTCTGCGGGAGGGCGAACTTGCGGTAGACGGCGTATTTTTGCTCAAGAATTCTGCTCCGCCTTCCGCTTTGGTCGGAGGGGTCGAGACGGAGGGAGCCCACGTAAAGGTCAACCGTCGGATGGAGACCAATCTTCGCGGTCTGTTTGCCGCGGGCGACGTCACGGGGAAGCCCTATCAGTATATTAAGGCGGCGGGAGAGGGCTGCGTTGCGGCATATTCTGTCTATGAGTATCTGAAGAAAAGCAGTTAAAAGGTTCAGGCGGTCGTCACCGCCTTTTTTTGAGGTATTGCGATGAAATTACTGGTTCCTTGTGCGTTCGGAACAGAGGCCTCTGTCAAACGTCAGTTGTTGCGGCTCGGCTACGGCGACTGCCCTGCCCATGAAGGGAGGATCTCTTTGGAAGGAGAATGGAAAGACGTTGCGCGGCTCAACGTCTTTTTACGTTCGGGGGAACGGGTTTTGATCGCGGTCGGCTCCTTTCCCGCCTTAACGTTTGACGAGTTGTACGACGGCGTATATGCAATTCCGTGGGAAGAATATCTTTCGCCGAATGTCAACATCAGAATGGACGGAAAGTGCGTAAAGAGTACGCTTATGGCGGTGAAGGCGGCGGGCGGTGTCTCAAAAAAGGCGATCGTAAATCGGCTGAGAGAAAAATTCGGAGTTCAGACGCTTGATGAAAAGGGGGAGCGAGTAATTGTCGGCGTCTCGATTTATTCGGACACGGCGACGATCACGTTGGATACTTCGGGCGACGGATTGCACAAGCGCGGATATCGGACACTTTCTTATGACGCGCCGCTGAAGGAGACGATCGCCGCCGCAATGATCGAAAGCTCCTTTTATCGAGCGGGAAAAGCGTTTGCCGACGTCTTTTGCGGGAGCGGGACCTTCCCCGTGGAAGCGGCAATGTATGCGCTGAATGTTGCTCCCGGTGCAAAACGCAGTTTTGATTTTATCAACTGGAAATGCGTGCCGGACGGCATTCTCGATCTTGCCAGAGAAGAGGCGGAGGATGTGCGGAATCGCACCGAAAAACTCTGCCTGTATGCGGGAGATTTGTCGGAAAGGGCAATTGCGATTGCGCGTTTTCATGCAAAACGCGCCGGAGTGGAAAAGCACATTCGTTTTGAATGCACGGATATGCGCAATTTTACTTCGTCGGAACCATACGGAGTTCTCATGTCCAATCCTCCCTACGGAGAGCGTATGTCGAACAAAGAGGAGTTGTTTCCGCTTTATCGCGATTTTTCCCGTATGTACCGCCGCTTGCCGGATTGGAGTTGTTATCTTCTTACGGCATATCCCGAAGCGGAACGCGCGTTCGGCAAAGCGGATAAAAAACGTACGATCTTTAATGCTCATCTCGAGTGCCGTATATACTCCTATTTGGGCGCCAAACCGCCGCGGGATGCTGCGGAGATGATATTGCGGTGAAATTTAATGGAAATTGTATTCTGCCGATTGACATTCCCGCAGAAGAAATTTATAATAGAAAGCGGATTGTTCAGTAAATCACAAAAAAAAGAATCACAAGGAGAAAGGCAATGGAAATCAACGAATATTTGGTAAAGCTTTTTGAAACGATCAAAGATCTGGAAAATATCGATTTTTTTCTTGGGACGAAGAGATTATCGAGAACGGAATTTCGCCTGCTTCGGGAAGTGATCCTTGAAAACAATCGGGGAAGGGAGATCATTTCATCCGAACTTGCTCGCCGGCTCGGTATCACCCGTTCTGCCGTTTCGCAAATCATTACCAAATTAGAGGAGCGGAATATCGTCAGGCGGATGGCATCTGCAACGGATAAAAAAATTGCATACGTACGTTTATCAGAGGCTTCCATCTCCGTATTCAATGAGCAATGCAGCCGTGCCAACAAGCTGGTGGAGCGGGTTGTGGAGCGTTTTGGCGAGGATCGGATCAACGAGCTGATTGATGGATATCAGCAGCTTGCCGCAGTTTTCCTGGAAGTACGGAATGAATTCCTCGATGCCGAATCAGACGATGAAATTCAGAGGACGGAAAAAAGGGAATAAGGAGGAAGGATATGCTCCAACTGATCGATATCAAAAAAGAATATCCCATTCCGGCCGGTACGGTGCAGGCACTGAATGGCGTCAATCTTTCCTTTCGTTCCAATGAGTTTGTCGCGATCTTGGGGCCTTCCGGTTGCGGAAAGACGACGTTTTTGAATATTGTCGGAGGGCTTGATCATTATACTTCAGGTGATCTCGTGATTCAGGGGAAGTCGACCAAAGCCTTTCGGGACAGGGACTGGGATATCTACCGCAACCACAGAATCGGGTTTGTCTTTCAGAACTATAATCTGATCCCCCATCAGACGGTGCTCAGTAATGTGGAACTTGCGCTCACCATTGCGGGCGTAAGCAAAGAGGAGCGCCAAGCGCGCGCGAAAGAAGCTCTGATTCAGGTTGGGCTGGACGGAGAATTCAACAAACGCCCCAATCAGCTCTCCGGCGGACAAATGCAGCGCGTCGCTATTGCGAGAGCGCTGGTAAATAATCCGGATATTCTGTTGGCGGATGAACCGACGGGTGCTCTCGATTCCAAGACAAGCGTGCAGATCATGGAGCTGATCAAAAAAATTGCGGGCGAACGGCTCGTGATCATGGTCACGCATAATCCGGAGCTTGCCAACCGTTATGCGACCAGGATCATTCGCCTGAAAGACGGGACAGTGGAATCCGATTCCGATCCTTATTCGCGGGAGGAGGAAGCGCTCGAGCGCAGCGGCGGAAGCACGCCTGATTCCGAGCGGAAAGAGGATAAAAAGCGGGAAAAAGAGAGCGGAAAGGCAAAGATGAGGCTGTTTACTTCATTTTCGCTCAGCATGCGCAATTTGCTCACAAAGAAAGGGCGAACCGTTCTCACCTCCATCGCAGGGAGTATCGGCATTATCAGTGTCTGTCTGGTGCTGGCGCTTTCAAGCGGCTTTCAAAATTATGTCAAAAAAACAGAAGAGGATATGCTTTCCTATTATCCGCTCACGATTTCGGAATCTTCCATCGACATGACTTCCATTATCGCAGGGATGAATTCGGCGAAAGATATGCCCGACCTGGAAGAATTGGAGAATCAAGTTTATATAAACTCCTTCCTTACGGAAATTGCAAACGGTCTGACGGTGCAGAACGATCTTTCCGAAAAATATCTCGCCTATATCAGAGAGATCGATCCGAACCTTTACAATGCAATTTCTTACAGTTACGGAGTGGGGCTGTCCAACAATCTGTTTGCGCAAGTGGTAACCGGCGACATCGAAGTGACCGACGAAGATACCGGGGAAAAAGTTATGCTGGAAAGAAAGACGCGGTACATGTCTCTTTCAGATCTGAAGGATTTTTATACGCAGGAGCTCACTATGCGTGCCGCGGAATACGCGCAGCTTGCCTATCTCGTCGATTATTTGGGCAGCGTTACGGGGAAAATGCCGGGCACTTCGGATTTTGAGGCAGAGGATTACGGAACATTTGTCCAATCGCAGTATGATCTTATAGGCGGTACGTTTCCCGCTTCCAAAAATGAGGTCGTGCTCGTGGTCGGTCAAAACAACGATATGCTTGATTTAACGCTTGCACAGCTTGGTTTTATTGAGGAAAAAGAGTTCCTTTCCCTTTTCGGTCTCGGAAATCAAGAAGAGGATCAGCGCTCCGAAAAATATCATACGAGAGATTTTTCCGAAATAATCGGAAAGAAATTCGTATTGTTCGGAAATGACGGGGTTTATGAGAAGAGCAGCGATGCTTCCGGCAATACGTCGTATGAGTTTTTATACGATGGGGAGAAGAGCGAGGAAGAGTTTTTTGCTGCAGAAAACGGCATCGAGCTGACGGTCAGCGGGATTCTTCGTCTGAAAAACGAATATACTTATGGTTGTCTGACAAGCGGTCTGAATTTTACGGAAGCACTCATTGAAGAGTATATAGCACTGAACATGCAGAGCAAGCTCGTGAATTGGATGAACTCGAGCGGGATTATCTACAATGGAGTAAGGGTCTTTTTTCGGCTTCCGGCAGAGAATCTTCGGGCGTATTACAGCGCGGTTCCGATCGAGTCTTCTCTGTTCAGCGGAACGGTCTACTACGATGCGACGGATGCCGCACTGCGCTATGTCGGCGGAAATGACAGCCCGAGCGGAATTTCGTTTTATCTCAAGGATTTCGAAAGCAAAGAGAGCGTGCTTGCGATTCTTGACGCATGGAACGACACGCACGAGGAAGCAGAACAGATCACCTACAGCGATACGGTCGGGACTTTGATGGGAATGGTGCAGACGATTTTGGATGTCATTACCTATGTTTTGGTTGCCTTTACCGGAATTTCTCTTGTAGTGTCTTCCGTTATGATCGGGATCATCACGTATATTTCAGTGGTGGAGCGGATCAAGGAGATCGGCGTCTTGCGTTCTCTCGGGGCACGCAAACACGATATCCGCAGTCTGTTCAATGCTGAGACATTTATCATCGGGCTGATCGCGGGAGTCCTCGGGGTCATGATCGCATATCTGATACAAATTCCCGTCAATGCTATCATTTTCTCGCTGTCCGGCATCTCCGGAATTGCCGCACTTCCGGTCGCGACTGCGGTCATTATGGTGTTGGTGAGCATCTGTCTGACGCTGATTTCCGGCTTGATTCCCGCTTCCGCTGCTGCGAAGAAAGATCCCGTGATTGCTCTCCGCACCGAATAAAAGACAACTCGGTGGGGCATACTGTCGGTAATCCGAAACGAGGTGCTCTCAATGGCAAAGAAAAAAAAGATGGCAAAGCTGACGGATGAAGAATATGAAGCGTATTTGCAGTCATTGCTGAAAAAGTGAAAAAGATCGGGGCGGTTCCGCCCCGATCTTTTTCTTTCGCAAGGCTTGAAAAAGGAGACAAATTCTGCTATAATTGCATTGTCCCCTGCGGATAAAAAATTCGGAGAACAAAAGAGGAACGTATGCAGACATCGATGCTTGCGGCGGAGATCATTGCCCAAAGAGTCTTTCAGCCGCTGTATATTTTTCTAGACGTAGGCTTTTTGATTCTGCTCTGTCTATTGCTGTTTTTTCGTCGGAAGTATCTAACTTTGCTTTTTGGAATCGCGGGCGGGATTCTCTACATGATTGTGGACTACGGCATATTTCACCTGCTCCTTCATACGCGCACGATCGAAGGCGGAGATCTGTTTTGGGTATTGCTCTGGATGAGCATGAGTTACGGCATTACCAATTTCGTCTGGATTTGGCTTTGGGTCTCCAAGGACAGACATCTGACGGAATGGTCGCTTCTGATCGTCGTCTGGTGGATCTCCGCGCCCATGATCGCAAATACTTTCGGCACGGGGCAGGAGATTACGATTCAGCGCACGACGGGAGCATATCACGGATATATGGCACTTATTCTGTTCGTAAGTTACGCCGGCGCGATCGTTTATAATCTTTTCCGTCGGGAAAAAACCGAGAGATTTCCGCTGTTGCGAATGCTGACGATCGGGATCCTGGTTCAGTTTGCCTGGGAATTTGCGCTTTTGATCGGAGGGATCCGCAGTGCCGGCCTGACGGATATAAGCGACAAACTTTTGACGTTGATCGTCAACTCTCTTCTCGAAACCAACCTCGGGATGGTGGGAATTTTCTGTATCTTTGTGGCTGTCACTCGGCGCGTCAACGAGGACCTCGGCGCGCGGAGCCGTGTGTCTTTTAGGGAACGGATGGTCGAGATCAACCGTCTGAAGACAGACCGGCATGCCGAGCCGAATCGAGAAGGGGTTGTTTCGGTCGCGGAATTCGAAGACAGGGAGGCATGTGCTTCCGATCTGCAGGGGTGACGGAGGGATTTTCTTTTTCGAAAGTATTGCTTTTTGCTTTGGAATATGCTATACTGAGACAAATATCATCTGCCCGGATCGCGCAGGCGTTTCGGACAAAAGAGGAAGAGATGGAACCGAAATATCATCGGATTTTGCTCAAACTTTCAGGCGAGGCGCTTGCCGGAAAAGATCGGTTCGGGTTGGATGAACGTGTAATTTCCGGCGTGGTCGACCAGCTTGTGCGCGTGCATGAGATGGGCGTTGAGATCGCGCTTGTCATCGGAGGCGGGAATTTTTGGCGGGGGCGCCAGGGGACCGGTATGGATCGCGCTACGGCCGATCACATGGGAATGCTTGCGACGGTGATGAATTCTCTCGCAATGATGGACGCAATTGAAAAGCGCGGGATTCCCACTCGGGTACAGACGGCGCTCAATATGATTTCCGTGGCGGAACCGTATGTTCTGCGCAAGGCACTGCATCATTTTGAGAAAGGCAGAATTGTGATCATGGCATGTGGGACCGGAAACCCGTACTGCTCCACGGATACCGCTGCGGCGCAGCGAGCCTGTGAGATCAATGCAGACGTGTTGCTGATGGCAAAAAATGTCGACGGGATCTACGACAGCGATCCGCACATGAACCCCCATGCGCGCAAATATGAAAAGCTGACGTTCGGAGAAATCATCAATCAGGGGCTGAAAGCGATGGACACGACGGCGGCGACGATGTGCATGGAAAATAATATTCCCGTGCTTGCGTTTGCGCTGAATGAAAAGGACTCCATTGTCCGTGCGGTGTGCGGAGAAAAGATGGGGACAATGATTGTCAATGAATAATTAAGACGGAGGTCGTTATGGAAAACGAACAGATAGAAGAAATTTTGATGGTGCTGGAAGACAAACTTGGCAAAGTGGTCAATGTTCTGAAGGATGATTATGCGGTGATTCGTGCCGGCCGTGCCAATCCGCACATTCTGGACCGTCTTCAGGTGGAGGCATACGGCGGAGTCAGCCCGCTGAATCAACTCGGAAACGTTTCCGTGGCGGATGCACGCTGTCTTGTCATCAGTCCGTGGGATAAGTCGCTTTTAAAATCCATCGAAAAAGCGATCCAGCAGGCAAACATCGGGATCAATCCTACCAACGACGGAACAGTCATTCGTCTCGTTTTCCCTGAATTGACGGAAGAACGCAGAAAAGATCTCGTCAAGCAAGTGCGCAAGATGGGCGAAGAGGCAAAGATCGCCGCGCGCAATGTCCGCCGTGAGGCAATGGAAGGGATCAAAAAACTGAAAACGGGGAAAGTGGTCTCCGAGGACGTTGCTTCCAATGCGGAAGCGGATGTCGAAGAACAGATCGAAAAATGTACGAAAGAAATTGATAAAACGGTGGCGGCGAAAGAAAAGGAGCTGATGACCGTTTGATATTCCGTAAAAAGGCGGAGAAGAAGCGGCTTCCCCGCCACGTTGCCATTATTATGGACGGAAACGGACGTTGGGCGCAGAGGCGCTTTCTCCCGCGCAGTGCGGGGCATCGCGCGGGAATGGAGCGTATGATCGGTCTTGCACGGCATATTTTTTCGCGCGGGATTCCATATATAACGCTTTATGCGCTTTCAGCGGAAAATCTGTCTCGTCCGAAAGAGGAAGTCGACGCGTTATTCGGGCTTTTTCGGCAATATTTTTCCGAAAAGGCGGAAGAACTTGCACAAAATAGAATTACCCTCCGGGTCATCGGCGACAGAACGCTTTTGCCCGATGACATTGTGGCGCTGATCGAAAGAGAGGAAGCGCGTATGATTCCGGACGCGGAGGGGGTGCTCGTGCTTGCAATTGCCTACGGAGGCCGTCAGGACATTTTGCATGCGGCGAATGCTGCCGTTTCGGCAGGCGGCGTTTTGACGGAAGAGTCCTTTTCATTCCTTCTCTCCACACGGGGATTGCCTCCTCCCGATCTTCTGATCCGCACGGGAAAAGAGAAGAGGCTGTCGAACTTTTTGCTCTTTGAATCTGCGTATACTGAATTGTATTTTTCCGATAAAATGTTCCCTGCTTTTTCCGATGCCGATCTTGATCGTGCATTGCGGGATTATCAACGCAGGGATCGTCGTTTCGGAAAATTGCGGAAGGTGCGTTGATGCGGGATTATGAGGTTTGCAATGGATAAGAAGAGAGAGCTGACGCGGCTCTTTACGGGAATCGTCTATATTTTAGTCATTCTGGAATTTTTTCTGCTGAGAAGGTATCTTCATATTCTCTGTTTTGACGTTCTCGTGCTACTGTTTACGGGGCTTGGAACGCATGAGGTTCTGCGTGCATTCGGCGATCGTATCGAACGGGCTCAGCGCATTGTGGTCCGCATTTTCTCTCTTGCCGTCATCCTTTGCTTCTCTCTTGCAGATACGCTCTACCGCCATATGCAGCAGAGCGATCCGCAGATTGTGAATTATTCCGCAAATTTGTCGTTCGTTGTCTTTATGGCGGGAAGTGCGCTCTTGTTTTCCATGTTGGTATTCCGCTATAAAAAGACGACACTGCAGTCGACGGCGAACGCGTTTTTTTGCCTGATTTACCCATCGGTATTTTTGCTGGTGCTTTCCGGATGTAATCACATGCCGCAGGATTCGGAAATCGGCATTCTTTTCGTTTTCTGCATTTGTCCGTTTGCCGATTGTTTTGCCTATGTCTTCGGCAGATTGTTCGGAAAAAAACTGCCGGCAAAGCTTGCTCCGAACGTCAGTCCGAATAAGACGCTCATCGGAGGATTGGGAGGGGTGATCGGCGGAGCGGTCGGGGCGTGCGCAATCTTTTTTGCCTATTATGGTCTGCTGGCGCCTGCGGATTTCAGTCTGAAAGCGGCAAACTTGATTTTCTTTATCGCACTGGGCGTACTCACTGCGGCATTTGCAGAATTCGGAGACTTGGTGGAGAGCGCGATCAAACGGAGATTGGGCATCAAAGACATGGGAGATCTGCTTCCGGGACACGGAGGTGTTTTAGATCGCATCGATTCTACGCTTTACGCGAGCCTGATTGTTTGCTTTGTCATCGTGATTCGTATCATGGTGACAGGGTAACCGGCATATCAATAGAAAAGGACGTCCGCGTTTTTAGCGAGCGCGGATATTTTTTGAGGTAAATCATTTGAACACAAGAATTTCTCTGATCGGTTGCAGCGGAAGTATCGGGCGGCAGGTGTGCGACGTTGTGCGTCGGTATCCGGAACGCTTTTCTTTTTCTGCGCTTGTCTGCGGTTCGGATGAGAAATGCCTCTCTGCGTTGGCCGAAGAATTCCGTCCCGCCTTTGCGGCGCTTGCCGATCGGGAGATATCGATTTCGCTTCCGCAAGGGGTAAGACAGTTGCGCGGAGAGGAGATTTTGCGGCACTGTTTCGAAGACTGTGACGTTGCCTTTATTGCTGCAAGCGGGTTTTCCGGTCTTTCCTATACGTTGCGCGCTGCGGCGCTGAAAAAAAAGATTGCCCTTGCCAACAAAGAATCGCTTGTGTGCGGCGGAGAGTTGGTTATGCGCGAAGCAGAACGGGCAGGGTTGGATCTCGTTCCTGTGGACAGCGAGCATTCCGCGCTTTTCCAGGCGCTTTCTTTTCGTCGCGACGCCCCTTATGCAAAACTCATTTTAACGGCGAGCGGAGGACCTTTTTTCCGATTGCCAAAGGAGAAATTGAATGAGGTAACTGCGCAGGACGCGCTTCGTCATCCGACTTGGAAGATGGGGGGCAAGATCACGATTGACAGCGCTACACTGCTCAATAAAGGGTATGAAGTGATCGAAGCAAAGTGGTTGTACGGTGCTGAATTTTCTCAGATTGAGACCGTCGTGCACCCGCAAAGCATCGTGCATTCTCTTGTTGCGTTTGAGGACGGCAGCGTCATGGCACAGTTGGCTTATCCCGATATGCGGCTTCCGATTCAACTTGCGCTGACCTATCCGGAGCGCATTCCCTGTCTTCCTCAGCCGGACTTGTCCGCGCTCGGATCTTTGCAGTTTTATCCGCTCGAACGGGAAAATTTCCCCTGCTTCGATCTTGCCGTTTCTGCGGGTAAACAGGGGGGAACGGCGCCGACGGTCCTGAACGCCGCGGCGGAAGTTGCGGTGACGGCCTTTTTGCAAAACAGGATAACCTTCCTGCAGATTGCGGATACTGTTTCATGTGCGCTGGATCTCATTCCGTTTGAACGAGTAAAGGATTTCGGTCAGTTATGCGAAACGGACCGACGTGCGCGGATCTGCGCCGAACATTATATTTATGGAAAATAATCTTCTGTCTGTTTGGACCACGATCGGCTCCGTGGCGCTCGCCATTCTGATCCTGCTTGTCATGATCACCGTACATGAATTCGGTCATTATATTGCAGGAAAAATATTTCATTTTAAGATCAATGAGTTTTCGATCGGATTCGGTCCCGCCTTATTCAAACGTCGGAACCCGAAAACCGGAGAACTGTTTGCGATTCGCCTTGTTCCGCTCGGGGGATACTGCGCTTTCGAGGGAGAGGACGGCGTTGAGGAAGAAGAGCAGCCCCAAGAACCGTCTGAGACGAGGGTTTTTGAAGAGGAAGCTTTCGAGGCAGGCGAGGAAGTGCCGAACGGGCAAACCGATCCGACGGTCGGGGCGGAAAAGATTTCACCGCGGGGGCCGGATCCGAATTCTTTTACAAAAAAGCCGCCCTGGCAGCGTATCATTGTTCTCGTTGCGGGTGCGTTTATGAACTATTTGCTGGCAGTCTTTCTCATCATTGTGTGCTTTTTTGCCTACGGCCAGACAATGATCGCCGTCTACGAGGCGGAGCCCGCCGAAGGAGAATATATCGGATACAGCTTTTCCGATCAGGATGTCTTGCTCTGTGCGGAGGGGAAAGAGCTCTATCTGACCATGGACATTGTAAAAGCCGTTAACGGAAAGAAAGAGGGAGATCTTGTCTCGTTCCGAGTTTCAAGAATTGTTGAAAAGACAGCCGACGGTACGGTGCGCGAAGAGATGGATATCCTGGTCATGCTTCGTGCAGATGTCAACGTAAAAAACAGTTCAGATATCTCCGGTGTCTGGGCAGCGCTCGGAGTCAAATATTATGACGTCGAGACGGAGGAAGCAAGCGGGTATCTTCTCGCAAATAAATTGTATCGGTTTGGATTTTGGGAAACGCTCGGCCGCTCTTTCGTCTATTCCTTTAAGATCGCCGGCTCGATTTTTACCGTCTTGGGTGAACTGCTGACAGGAAAACTCGGGTTGACGGCTTTCGGAGGCCCGATCACGACGATTACAATGACTTCACAGATGGTATCGCGAGGATTTCGCTATTTTCTTGAAATTGCAGGGTATATCGGTGTAAATCTGGCGGTATTCAACTTGCTTCCCATTCCTGCACTAGACGGCTGCAAGATTATTTTCACCGCGATCGAATGGGTGCGGGGGAAGCCGATCGGCAGAAAAGTTGAGGCAGCGATCAATCTTGTTGGATTTATTTTTCTGCTTGGATTTGCTGTTCTGGTCGATATTTTGCAGTTTATTTGAACGATTCTGATTGAATTTTTGTAATTTGAATAGTATTATTTCAGACATAATACAGAAAAATCGGGTCGGTGGCCGAAAAATTTTCGGATTGCCGATCCGATCTTTTTTCTTTTCCATGACTTGACGCCGCAAAATGAAAATGCTATAATGTGGCTCTACCGCCCAAAAGCGGAATTTGCTATTGTTTTATCATCAATATACAAAGGAGGAATGGTTATGGCGAGAAAGAGAAAGATCTTTCTGATTGCCGGATTGCTGGTCGCAGCGCTTTCCGCATTTGCGATTGCAGGGTGCGGCGGGGTGAACGATGAAAACGGAGACGGGGATATCAACGATCCCGACGGTTCTGGTTCGGTAAAAAATTATTGTGTTGTCTCATTTAACAGTGTCTATGGTTCCGGTGTTACGGCACAATTGGTGCAGATCGGCGCTTTGGTATCCGCCCCGGACGATCCTGTGAGAGAAGGATATCGTTTTAAGGGGTGGTACTTGGATTCTTCATATGAGGAAAAATTTTCCTTCGAAACGGATGTTGTGAATGAGAGCATTGAGCTCTATGCGCTGTGGGAACTGATTCCCGTCGATCCTCAAATTTTTACGGTTTCCTTCCACAGTTGCGGCGGCTCCGCGGTGGAGACACAGCAGGTCAGAGAAGGCGAGGCGGCGCTTGTGCCGGAAGAGCCGACGCGCTACGGCTATCGTTTTAGCGGCTGGTATGCAGACGACGGCTATGAAACGCTGTTTGATTTTGACTCCGCCGTCGCGGGTGACGCCGTTGTCTATGCGAAATGGGAAAAAATTGTTTACGAGGAGAATGGATTTGCCTATACGGAAATCGGTGAGACAAAGACTTTGGAAGTTTCTGCTGTGGTCGGTTACGAGTACCCCGCTTCCGTGACGATTCCAGCCTCGGTGAACGGCATGGAAGTCGTCAGGATTGCCGAAGGAGGAATGCAGTCGCTCACTGCGCGTGAACTGATCACGCAGTCAGATGTCTTGTTTGTCGGCACGGGCGCCTTTTACGGGAATGAAAGTCTGAAATATGTCGATTTTTCGGACACCTATGTCATGATCGGAGAGAGCGCTTTTGAAAAAAGCGCCCTGACTGTCGTTGATCTCGGAAATGCCCTTGAGATTGGCCGCAATGCGTTTCGGGATTCCGCGCTCTTATCCGTGACGGTTCCTGCTGCAGTGAAAGAGATCGGAGACGCGGCGTTCTCCTGTTCGGCACTTTCTGAATGCGGCTTTGAAGCAGGAATCCCTGCGCTTGGCGCTTCTGTATTCGGGGTTCCTCAGACGACTCTTGCTCTGTATGCGACAGAAGATGCCTATTCTGCTTTTGCGGCTGATGCTTCGGGTGAAACGTTAACGGAAAAGATCGCGGGGAAACTTTCCGTTTCTTCGCAGAATCTGCAGATCAACGTGCTTTCGGGGGAGCGTCACGCAAAAGCTGTTTCCGGGAACGGAATTTATCGCGGAGAATCGTTCAATGCCTATCTTGGTATGGGAGATCGCGCATTTTTGCTGCGCGAGTCCGAGATCGTTCCTGCAACCCAATACGGGTATTCCCACGCGTATGAGATTTCGGAAGACGGATCCCGCGTCACCGTACTCTTTGACGGGGAGCGCTTCACCGTCAGGCTGCTTTCTGCGGACGAAAACGGTCAGACGATAGAGGGAGGCGTACTTTACGATTATCAGGGATCCGGGATCGTCTATGAAGTACCGGAAGAGGTCGTGGAAGTTGCAGACGGCGCCGTTTGCGGCAATCAGTCTCTCCGATTTGTACAATTCGGGGACGGACTTCAAAAAATCGGCGCAAAAGCCTTTTCACAAGGGACTTTGTTGGGTGTTTCTTTCGGTACGGGGATTTTGGAGATCGGAGCAGGCGCTTTTGGCGGACAAAAGTACCTTACGGAGCTTATTTTCCGCGGAGAAATCGCTCCGACTGTGGGAAGCGGCGCCTTTTGTTATGAAGAAAAAGGTGTGATCTATCCCGTTTTGCTTAACAATAACGACAGCACTTCGGAAGAGCAGAAGGTTTGGACTCCGCTTTCCGCAAAAGAGGAATGGAGCGGAAGCGGCTGGATCAGTCCGGAATGTCAGCCCTTTCTCGACGCATTTGAGGAGAGCCTTTCCGATCTTGAGAATTTGGCTATGAATGGGAAAGTTCCCGTAAACTATTCTCTTTCTGACTTCCGTCAGCTCGTGACCGAGGGGCCTTTTGCGCGGGGAACACAGTATCAAACCGGTTTCGGGATAATTACCATGCGCGGAACGACGAACGGATATGCCCTTGTCCGGTTTTCGGAAGAAAGCGGATTTGAAGGCGGGGGTTGGCTCTGCTACGATGCGGTTCCCGGATATGACGGTGATTCCGAATTGAAAAAAATTACGGTGTACTATGCAGCCGAAGGCGTTTCGCATCCCTCTGAGTTTTCCCTTTTTGGTTGCTTTGCGGCCGATTCGCAGTCCCTCGTTGTACGCGGCGCGGAGGCGGGGGCATACGGGTCGCTGGATACTGTCGTTGTAAAACTGGACGGAGCGGGAAATATCGTGGTGCATTTCCTCAATGAAGGGACAAAGATCGGAAAATATTCCATTTCCGAGGAGGGCATTCTCACGATCGAGGGAATCGACGGCATTTCTTCTGCGATTTTTCGGGCTTCCTCCGAGTCGGCGGGGGCGGTGCTTGAAATCGGGGAAAGCGCCTACTCTCAAATCGGCGAAGAAGCCGGTGTTTATTACGATTTGAATAATGCGGCATATGTCAAACTGGACGGACAGTCTTATTCGGAAGCGGGCACGGTGTATGACGGAAAATTGACGCTTGTCTCCGGGGAGTCCGTCATCACGGCGGGCTATCTGCTGCATGATACTTCCATCTCGTTCCTTCTGAACGGTTCGGAAGTTTTCTGGGGGTATTCCTGCATTTCGCAGAACGGATTGTTGCAGGGAGATTATGAAGGGAAAACGATGCACTTCGACGTTGTTGCTTCCGGAATCGCGGGGGTGTTTACCGGCGGATCGGATCGTCTTGTGCTGGACGGCTATTTCACGGCAAAACTGAACGGCGTGTCGATGCAGTTCGTATTCTTCGGGGAGAGCACGAACTTGCTCTTGATTTCGGAAGACGAATACAAGATCATATATTTGCAGACGGAAGAAAAGACATTTGCGATCGTCTCCGTTTCGCAGACGGCGGAGGCGGGCAAATATTATGTGACGAGCTCGCCTGACGATTGTGTCTATTTTGACGGCACGGAGAATTGGCTCTTCTATCGGGAAGGTGTATATTACAGCGGACAATATGAGTTTGACAGCATGACCGGAGAGCTGCGTACTTCACTTTCGGAAGGCGAGGCGGCAGAGGGAAGCGGCTCGATTGACTTGGCAAACGGAATCGGTCAGTTCGTCTGTCGCATTGGATCCGACGATGTTTATTTCGGACTGAGCAGGGACTCCAAAATCGGAGAGATGCAGGAAATCCCCATTATCTATTATATCAGACAATCCGGAGGGTATCAAGACAGGCTTGCGATCGTCCATGTCAGCAATTCCGACCAGTATTTCTATTTCTCTACGGAGGGCAATCCGATTACGTTTGTACGGATCAATTCTGTTTCAAGCAATGTCTTCCCTGTGCAGATTAATACTTCAGCGACGGAATCTATCCGTTTCTATGCGACAGTGACCGTAAATCAGGACGGTACATATGAGTATATTTTGGAGAACGATGCGTTGAATTATGCGGGAACGCAACGGTTCAACTACGGGTCCGACGTTTATTTCTTTACATGGTTTGACTCCGAACTCACCCAAGTCGGCATTGCAAAGAAGGGAAGCTATACCTGTTTCTACTTGGGTTCGGTCGGCTGGAATCTGAATAAGACTTCGTTTAGCATTTATAAGACCTCTGTAAACGAAGGAACCAGCGTGAAACTTTCGGTCCAAAATTATTTTGATGCGAGCCGAAGGGTATTCAGTGTGTCTGAGTCTTATTTCTATTATGCGGACAGCAGCTCTTCTGCGGCGAACGCTTATCAGCGGATCAATCTCGATTACGGGGAAAACACGCTTTGGGTTTCCAATGCGAATATCTCCGGCGCACAGCCGGAGGTCGCCGAGTACATGACGGTCGTGATCGGCGGAACTACTTATTATACCTTCCACAGCAATGCGACGGGCAAGACGGTAACCTTCCATCTCAAAGGAAATTTCTTTGTTGTGGACAGCGAGACTTAACTTCTTGATATAATCATTTAAAATTATCATATATTAACGACAATATAAAAACAAATAAAAACAAATGATATTTTTATAAATCGGGGCTTAAATGAAAAAAATTATATATTCTGTTCTTGCAATTTCAGGTTGTCTATTATCGGCAGGGATGCTGTTTGGATGCGGTGCGGGAAACAACATCAAAGACCCCGCCGAAAGCGAAAAAAAAGAAGCCATTGCCAATGTTGACGGATTTATTCTTCATTTAAGTGAAGATGAGAAATATTATTCGGTTGCAGGTTATGACGGATACGAAGAAAACCTATCCGTTCCTTCTGAATATAGTGAATTGCCCGTTCTGAAAATAGGTGAATCGGCTTTTGAAAACAATACTGAAATTCTGTCTGTAATTTTACCTAATACTCTGAAAACAATAGGCAAGCAATCTTTTAGCGGCTGCACAAATCTTTCTTCCATCACGATTCCTTACGGCGTTGAGGACATGGAACATGGCGCATTCGCAAATTGTACGGGGCTCACAACTATTACACTCCCGGAAAGTCTTAGAAGCATTTCAAGCAATGTATTTTATGGGTGCACTTCGCTCGCTTCCGTTACAATTCCAAACTCCGTTACCTCAATAGGAGGAATGGCTTTTGCTAATTGCAACAGCATAACATCGCTGTCGCTTGGAAACGGTGTTGAGCTTTTAGGCGGCGGGGCTTTTTCCGACTGCACGAGATTGACTTCTCTTACTATCCCTCAAAATATTACGTGTATAGAATTCAATGCTTTTAAAGATTGTACCGCACTCAACTCGTTAACCATATCCGCAAGCCAAATAAAAATCGAGATAAGTGACAGTTCCTTTGAAGGATGCCACAATATAGTAACTGCAACAATTCCCGCTTATGCGGCGAAATACATTCCCAAAACCTCGCTTGAAAGTGTAGTCATCACCGACGGTGAAGAAATTGAAAGCAATGCTTTTCTCTATTCTTACAACCTACATTCCGTCGAATTGCCGGAAAGCATTGTCCGAATCGGCGGCAGCGCATTTAAAAACTGCTTCTCGCTGACCGAAATAGATTTACCGAATAACCTTCAAAGTATTGCGGGCGGAGCTTTTAACGGCTGCACCTCACTTACCTCCATAATCATTCCCGAAAAGGTTACACTTATAGGGTCTGAAACGTTTATGGATTGTACCGCTTTGAAAAAAATTCAATGGAACGCAAAATCGGTCGATGATTTCAGCATGATTGCTTTCACTTTCGAAAATGCAGGCACAGCAAGCGAAGGCATTGAACTTATTTTCGGCGACGATGTAGAAAGAATACCCGCATATATGTTCAGACATAACGATAAAGAGGCAAACCTCATTTCCGTCAACACGGGGAACGGTTTAACGAGCATAGGAGATCAGGCTTTTGCAAACTGTCAAAACCTTAAACAAGTTCTGATAGGCAACAATGTGAAGGACATAGGATATAGGGCATTTTATAACTGTAACAATCTTGCGGAAATCATATTTAATGCGGTATCGGTAAACGATATTCCAAATAACAGCTTTCCCTTCTACAACGCAGGCAAAGACGGCGACGGTATTGAAGTTACCTTTGGCGATGATGTCTTAAAAATTCCTGCTCGTCTTTTCAATGTCGGCGGCATAAACGCTCCTAAGATATGCCGCATTACAATAAGCGAAAACGTAAAAATCATAGGCAACAGTGCGTTTTGCGGCTGTATTTATCTTACTACGATTGAATTTGGCGGGACAAAGACGCAGTGGTTAGAAATCGTTAAAGACACTGATTGGAACAGCAATACCGGCTATTATACAATCAGATGCACCGACGGAAACTTATCCAAAATTTAATAACTTTAAAATATTATTCAGAGTAAACTCTACAATAATCGACCGCCGACAAATTAACCGTCTTACAAACTTTTAAACCAAACATTTTATATGCTTTTTGCCAGGAAAATTAAAATAAACAAGGCTGAATTTTATTTTAATCAGTATAAAAAAGGGAAGAAATTTATACTTTCTTCCTTTTTTGATATTTTGATTCTCAAAAGATTTTATAGACTTAATTAGAACATATCTGCAAAGAACTGCGCCTAGCCAAAGCTACAACAATAACAAATTCATTATCCGGTTAACAGCAAATATTGAAACGATATTTTCTGTCATAATTTTTAAGTAACAGCTTTCGCCAAATTGAATTGGTTGTTTGCTGAATTAAACGCGTCTGCATTCACTTGAAAAGAGAAAAGCCGTAAGGAGTAAAGCGACTTAAATAGCGTATCGTTCGCCGAAGGCGCGATTTCGTCACCATCCGCCAATTAAAAAAGTAAATCCGAACCATTCGCTATTTATCAGCAAATCATTCGGATTATACTTCTTTGGTGCGCCGTAAGGAACTCGAATCCCTAGCCTTTGGTTCCGTAGACCAACGCTCTATCCAATTGAGCTAACAGCGCGAAAAATTTATCGATGTTCTCAGATCAAAACAGAGATATCCGAGAACACCTATATATTATAGCGGTTTCGTTTGTCTTTGTCAACGGTTTTTTTAAGGAAAAAACCGTCCACAATAAATTTTATTTTGTGGATAAGATTTTGAGAGGTTATCCCCATGTTTTATTGAAAATTACAATTTTTGTGGAATATCTCGTCGAATTGTGGAAAAATTTTGGATAACTTTTTTTCTCATGCACAGTAAAACGAAAATATCTCGGGGAAACGGTATACTTTTGTGGAATTGTGTCGACTCACTTTTTTCTTAGTTTTGAAAGCAGGCAAAAGGGCTTCTGCGAAATCTGCCCGACAAAGTTCGTCTTCTTTAGACGGTAAAATTGTTTTTCATGCGGCGTTCGTTCGTTATAATCTCTATCGCGGGGTGAGGCGGATGGTCGTTTACGTGGAATATGTCTTTGCCGAAAATTGTTTGCTCGACGGCGTCTTGCTTTATCTCGCCGTAAAATGTGTGCACGGAAGAATCAGCGTGCTGCGTTTGTTTCTTTCAGCCGGGCTCGGGGGCGGAGCGGCACTGCTTTTTCCGTTGATTGCATTGCCGGATCCCTTCCTTGGGATTGTAAAACTTCTTACGGGTATCCTGCTTGCGATCCTTGCGGTTCCGGGGAGGCGTTTTACAGTCTGGATCAAGACGAGTGCATTTTTCTTTTTATTTACCTTTTCGCTCGGGGGACTCCTTGCGGCGGTGTATTCTTTCTTTGGAGCAAACTATACAAACGGCACGTTTACGGTCAGCCGAGCTCCTGTTTTATTGGTTGTACTGATCAGTGCGGCATTTGCAATTATTTTGAGCAAAACGATCTCGGCATGGAAAAGCAGTCGGCTGATGAAACAGGGGATGTATCTCTGTATGCTTGAAACCAAGGAGAAAGAAGTGCGGTGGTCTGGGTTTGCAGACAGCGGAAATCTTCTTACGTTTCGGGGGCAGGGGGTATGTGTATTGTCCGCCGCGTCGGCATATGTTTTATTTGGCAAAGAGGAAAAACCGGTGGGGCGGATCGCAATCGATACGGTAAACGGCAAAAGTGTTGCGCCCGTGTATGTCTGCGAGCAAATGAAAATTTGCATTCGCGGAAAATTTGTATCTGCGGGGAAGAGCTATTTCACCGTCGGTGAGGTGGGGATGAGGGAATGTCGGCTTATATTAAGCGCTGCGCTTTTGGAGGGACTTTATGAATATTTTGACGAGACTAAAGATTTGGCTGGAAAAATTCAGAATAAAGAAAAACGTTGTTCATTATCTCAGCGGAAGCGAAGCGCTTCCGTTACCGCTTACGGCAGACGAAGAGAAGGAGATGCTTAGAAAGCTTGAAAACGGGGAAAATGCTGAGGAGATCAAGGCGCGTCTGATCGAACACAATTTACGGCTGGTGGTCTATATCTCGCATAAATTTGAAAATACAGGCGTGGATACGGACGATTTGATCTCAATCGGAACGATCGGACTCATCAAGGCAATCAACTCCTTTTGTCCGGAAAAAAACATTAAGCTGGCAACTTATGCTTCGCGCTGCATTGAAAACGAGATATTAATGCATCTTCGACGGACGGCGAAACTCAAGAGCGAGGTTTCTTTCGACGAACCGCTTAATACGGATTTTGAGGGAAACGAGCTGTTGCTTTCGGATATTCTCGGGACAGACAATGATGCGGTTTACGGCGATATTGAAAACAGCGTGGAAAAAGAACTTCTGAAAGAGGCGCTGAAAAAACTGTCGGAACGGGAACGGAAAATTATGTTTATGCGGTTCGGATTGGGCGGCTGTGAAGAGATGACGCAGAAAGATGTGGCGGATCGGCTCGGGATTTCACAAAGCTATATATCCCGATTGGAAAAAAAGATTATACAGCGGCTGAAAAAAGAGATTTCCAAAATGGTTTGACTTCTTATGGGGAAAAGGACGAGACCGATATTTGCGCAAGAGCGAGCTGTGAGTTGCC
The DNA here is from genome assembly GCA_944372525.1 of uncultured Clostridia bacterium. GTDB lineage: Bacteria > Bacillota > Clostridia > Christensenellales > Borkfalkiaceae > Gallimonas. The sequence continues at coordinate 973 of CALVZL010000035.1, read as the reverse complement.
GTCGAAAGGATGTGCAGAGCGGCCTTTGATCGAAAACCTTCTTATCTTCCCGCGACGCGTATTGATTTTATTGCTTTGCCGATACTGTTTTCGCGCAGTTACATAACGGAGGTGAAGCATGCTGCAAAAGGTCGTGATATGCGGGGTCGATACGTCCGGTCTGCCGAAGTTTTCTGCGGAGGAGAACGATGCGCTGATGCGTGCGCTCAAACAGGGAGACCGCAAAGCGAGAGAAAAATTCATTGTGGGAAACATGCGTCTTGTTCTCTCTCTTGTCAAACGGTTTTGGGCAAAGAATGCCAATGCCGACGATGTGTTTCAGGCGGGGTGTTTGGGTTTGATCAAAGCGATCGATCACTTTGATCTGAAATTCAACGTAAAATTTTCCACATATGCCGTTCCGAAGACGTTAGGACGTCGAAATACCCGAAAAGGGGTATTTATGACGCGAAAACAGGCAATTTTCAAGGCGATTTTGAAAATTCGGGCTCAGAAAGGGCAAAATGAGGATCTTGTCGCAAAGCTCACTGAAATAGCAGACGCAATGCCTTTCGTGAAGTGGAGCGAAGGAACAGTCCGCGACTGTGTGGAGCAATTTATGAGCGATCACGGAAGATTGCCCTCAGTTACAGATTTCAAGGTGAAAGACGGAATGCCCGCGCACGCGCTCTTTCCGTATCTGTTCAAGATGACTGCACACGAATGGATGGAGCGGAACTTCCCTACATATTATAAGCCGTCCGTCACGATTCGGCAGGCGTTGGAAACGGCTATCGAAGTTGCGGCAGAGGACGATGAAACCGCTGGGAAGCTCCGCGATATTCTGTCAGAATATCCGCTGACAAAATGGAACGAGAAGAATATCAGCGACGGATTGGAAACGTTTTTCGATTCTCACGGATATTTGCCGAGGAAGGAAGATTATCAAAAAGAAAATTATCTGCCTTTTATAGACATATATAGGTATCGCTAT
>CALVZL010000034.1 GCA_944372525.1 uncultured Clostridia bacterium | reverse complement strand
AGTATTCTCGTAGACAACAGCGCTCTTCTATGGTAAAATGGTGGTAGTTCATACAGATCTCCTTTGTAGTAAATTTTGGTTTTGCAACTCTATTTTACCACAGATTTGTATGAACTCCTTTTTTTCTTCCTCTCCTGTTGCACTTAATAGTATAATTTACCAAATACAGAAAGAACGCCCGGCAATTTCTGCCGGGCGTTCTTGTTTGACAACTTAGTCGTTATAGGGGTCGTTTTCGTCCTTCGGCGTCTCCTTTTTCGCGGAGGAAACATTTCCTCTCCTGCCGGGATTCGGCCGATGCGTTTTCTTTGCAAAGTTTGCCTTCGGGCGTTTCTTTTCCAGCACTCTGCGGATGATGATGATCAAGATCACGAGCAGGAGCACGACTGCCATGATTCCGGAGGAGATAAGCAGCCAGATGTTGGTCTCGCTTTCCGCTTCGCTCGTGTCGGTAGTGTCTTCGTCGGTATCGCTGCTCAGATCGTCTTCTTCCACAGTGACATCCGTTGCCGTATAGTCGAGGAAGAAGAAATGGGACGGTGTGTTCGTCAGCGCGCCTTCTTGATCGAAATAATACAGGTAGATGAGCGCTTCTTCCTGCTGCGACTGCACATAGGAGCCGTAGGGGTTGCCCAACTCGTCTTCGTCTTCGTTGACGTCGTAGCGGAGGTAGTTCGCCGAGTCATAGAACGTGAAGGTATAGTAGAGCGCATAATCGGGATCTTCGATCTTGTCGTCTTGGGAGACCCCGAGTTTGTCTTTGACCGCGGAGACAGTTTCGTCAAGCAAGGTGCTGTAATCGGAGGAAACGCTTTCGTTGGAGTAATTGTCGAAGAAGACATAGCTTCCCGCGGGATTCTGAACGCTCCCGTCGCGGGTGCCGCTCCAAACCTCCAGCCGATAGTTCTTGGCGGTGTTCCCCGTAGCGACATAGAAGGAGACCGTGACCCAGGTATCGGGCGTATCCGTTCCTCTGACCGTGATGCAGCTCGTCGGGAGCGCCGTCGAAGAATAGTCGTAGCGAGTGATGACTTCTCCGTCTACTGTTTTGGGCAGATTTTCGACCTTTACGGTGTAAGCGTTCGTCTCTTCATCGAAATACGCATAGTAGGAATTGTCCTGATCGTTGAAGAAGAAGGCGATCGTTCCGTCGGTTGTTACGAGGTTGTTTTCATCGTCTGTCTCATAGTTGTAGAGGTTGGCGTAATAAGTTCCGCTCGTATCCCCTTTGCGCAAATACAGCCCGTTTTCCTGCAGTTCGAACAGAACGTCCGTCTTCTTGTTGAAGGAGGAATCGGTCGGATCGGATTTGCAGATGTTGCCGTTGTCGTCGTACCAGAACGTGATAGCGGGAACATCGGGAGTCAGGAACGCGCCGGAGACCTGCGTGTCGGAGAGATCGGACAGATAGACGGTCGCCGTCGCCCCGACGGAAACTTTGATGCGCAGCGAAATTTTCTGATAAGAAGACGCCGCAACGCTCAGCGATTGCGAGAAGAATCCGTAGGCTGCCTGCTCGCGGTTGACGATGATAAGGGGCTGATACGCGTTGGAGAACAGATTGGTCCACCATGCGTCTGCCGAGGAGGCGCCGTGCGCTCCTTCCGAAAGAGCGTCTGTCCACGCCTCACCGGAGGTATAATAAGCCTGCGCATAGTCCTGATTGATCAGACCTGCGTCCACGCCCGCGGGTTTCACGTTCTTTCCGCCGTCTTCGGTGACATAATTGCTTCCTCCGAGTACACCCGTGAAGGTAGAGGGGAGCGCGACGGTCGTCTCGATCGTCTTTGCGTCGGTGGCGGAGACGGAATCGAATTTGCTAGTGTTTTCCGTCTTGCCCGTCAGGGAGACCTTTACGGCTCTGTCGCCCGTGGAGGCATAGCTGTACTCCGTCTTGGAAAGGCTCTTGCTCTCAAAATTCGTAAACGCTGCGTAGCCGTCGCCGTAGCTGAATTTATTTGTGCCGACGATGGTCGTCGGTCCGTAAGAAAGTTCGATGTGGTAGGTCTTATCCTCTTCCGTATCGTTTTCGAGGAAGAAGAAGCACTGAACCCAGCCCTTATAGATGTCGCTCTTGCTCTCGTCTTCGGAATCGATGTCGACGGGTTCGATGACCGTCGAATCGAAGGCGGCGATGGAAGTCTTGTTCTCGCCGTCCACGACGGTTGCGCTTGCGCCCGTCAGACCGCTCGCGATGCTGCTTGTCTTGACAAAGAAAGAGATGAGCTGTCTCTCTCCCGCCGCAAGCGTCATCTCGGGAAGCTTCGCGGTATATGCCGCGCCGTTCTGAGACATCAGCATGAGGATCTGGCTGTCTTCGTCGAAGGGGAACTTCCCGTCAAAATCGTTGGAAAAGATTTTCTGAATATAGGAGTTCGTGTTTGTGCCGAGCGCGGTGAGGTTGGTCACGGCAGTGTAGTTGTCCGCCGCATCGCCCAACGAGGCATCGATGCTTTCGGAGGTATAGGTCTTGCTGCCCGATTTTTCGGCGGTCAGCGCGATCGACGTGTCGGTGAGGAAGGCCGCATTCGAATCGAACCCTGCGTAAAGATCGAGCGCAAACGTCGTTTCGGAAACGGTATCCGTGTCAAACTGTTTTTCTTCGGCGACGGAGTCGACAGTGCAGAGCTTCACGCCCTCTTTCGTCGAGCCGTCCTCGTTCGTCGTTGCGTCGAGATAGTCCTCCGCCGAAATGATCTCGCAGGAGACGTCGTCAAAGAAGGCGTAGCCGTTGACGGCATAGTAGCGGTCGGAAGAGGAGCCCTGTCCGAGTCCCAGCACGATCTTGAACGTCGTCGTTGCAAAGGTGCTGGCACGGACGTAAATGTCATACTGTCTCCACTGTCCCGCCGTGTTGATGTTTTTGATCTGCATCTGCTCGAGCGTCGTTCCGCCGACCGTATTGGTCACGCCGATGTAGGCGCCGCCCCGGCGGTTGAGCGCGGAGTTGTCGCCCTCGTAATAGTGCGCAAGATTGTCGGTGCGCACAAAAACGGAGACCTTTGCGGCCGTTCCCGCGTCCAGGGTGATGGTCGTCGAGGAGGTATAGTACTGCGCCGTGCCGAGGACATTGTCGCTCGTCTTGCGGTTGTGGATCATGAGTACGCTCGTCTCTCCGTCTTCGCGCTGCTGCGCGTCGTTGTGAAGAGTAAGGCCGGTGCCGATCTCTTCGGCCAGATATTCCACGTCTTCAAAATCGACGCTGTAATTATAGTCGGCGAACAGTTCCGCCTCTTTGGAGTTCGCGTCGAGATCGTCAATCTCTTCCTCGTAGAGAGAGAGGAATTTCAGGCGGTCGTAGGCGCTCACCGTATCGTCTTCCCAATGAGCGTAGGCTTCGTCTATGGAAGAAAAGGTCGTGACGTCTTCCCCGTCTTTCGTATAAGTGGAAAACGCATATCCTCCCGTGCGGGTGTAATAGGTCCACTCTGCCGCATCGAGAATGCCGGACGCCGTGTCGGAGGTGGGGGAGCCGGAAGTAAAGGACCAGCTGTCGGGCGTGTTGATAACGCCGCGCTTATCGATGAGCTCCTCCGTATCCTTGTCGCCGTAAAACTCGAAATTGCCGTTTTTGATGAGTTGGGTATCCGTTGCCGAAACGGACGAGTCATCCTCTTCCTCCGTCGTGGCTTCGGCGCATGAAGCAAAGACCCCGAGAGAAAGCGTCGCCGCTGCGGTTACCGACAAAAGCCTGAGCGCTTGCTTTCTCCATTTTTCCGATTGATAGAATTTAGCCATAAAACACCCTTTGTTTCAAATTGTTTTCGCAGAGGGGAAGTCGTCCGCCCTGCGGAGCCGTTTCCTGCAATATGTCTTATTTTATCGTAAATCGCTCAGATAGGCAAGCATTTCTGCATGAAAATGAGGAAAAAAGGGAAATTTTTTTTGTGGCGGGACAAACTGAAAGAGAGAAAAGCGGCGAGCTGCGCGCCGGAAGGAGAGAAGAATGTCTGTGCGAAACAAACGGGCGGAATTGTTTGCGGGAGGTGCGCTGACGGGAGTCGCGAACGGGCTTCTCGGAGGGGGAGGAGGAATGCTTGCGGTGCCGCTTCTCGAGCGGGCGGGATATCCGGCCCGCAAAGCACATGCCACCGCGATCGCCGTCATTTTGCCCGCGTCCGCGCTGAGCGGGTCGGTCTATCTGCTGTACGGTCTCGTCCCGTTGCGCGTTCTGATTCCGGTTGCGGCAGGCGTGGCGGCAGGGGGAGCCTTCGGCGCGCAGCTGCTCAGCCGGCTTCCCGTGCGCGCGGTGACGCTGCTCTTTTCGGCGCTTATGCTGGCGGCGGGGCTGAGGATGCTGTTCTGATGGCTTTTTACCTGTTCTTTCTGTGCGGACTGCTCGGCGGGTTGCTCGGCGGAATGGGAATGGGAGGAGGCACGGCGCTCATTCCGCTGCTCACTCTTCTTTGCGGTGTGGATCAGGCGGCGGCACAGGGCGTGAATCTCCTCTCCTTTCTTCCGATGGCGGCGATCGCTTTGGCGGTACATGAAAAACACGGGCTGCTGGAAAAGCGCGGCATAGGGCTGCTTGTCTTTCCGGCACTGCTCTTTTCCGCGGCAGGCGCGCTTGCCGCGGGATTGCTTCCGGGCGCCGTACTTCGCAGAGGGTACGGGCTGTTTTTATGCGTTTTGTCCTTCTTTCAGTTTAACGTAGCCCTCAAAAAAGGACATAAAAAAGAAAAAAATTTTTCATAAAAAGAGTATTTTTTTGGGAAAGGGTATAGACAAAAGCCGTTTCCTGTGTTAAAATGAACGAGAAGTATTTTTTTGCGAATTGCCGCATTGCGGCGGATCCGCTTTTTGATCGAGCATTCTGAGCCGGACGGACGTCCGGAAAGCATACACAAGGAGATGGGACTCATGGAGAAAATAGGCATTATTGATCTCGGTTCCAATTCCGCACGCCTCGTAATCGTCAACCTGTTCGCAGATGGTTACTTCATGGTCGAGGACGAGCTGAAAGAGAGCGTACGCCTCGGACAAGACATGGACAGGGACGGTTTTCTGAAACCGCAGAGGGTGACGGAGACTATCAAGACGCTGAAAATGTTTAAGCGGCTGTGCGAATCGTCGCAAGTCAGCCGCATCATTCCCGTGGCGACGGCGGCGGTCAGGCGCGCCAAAAATCAGCGCTCTTTCCTGGATGAGATCCAGGCGACGTGCGGACTGAAAGTGCGGGTGCTGTCCGAAGAGGAAGAGGCGACGCTCGTCTACCGCGGCGTCATCAATTCGATGGACGTGCCCAAGGGGATTATTCTCGAGATCGGGGGCGGAAGCACGAAGATCGTCTATTACAATCGCAGGAATATTCTGCACTATGCCACGCTTGCCTTCGGCGCGGTGACGCTGACCGATCTGTTTGCCGGCGACGGGACGCCCGAGGAACAGACGGCAAAAGTAGAGGAGTTTTTTACCGAACAGTTTAAAAAGATCGAATGGCTGTCGGAAGTGGAGCCGGATACGCAGATGATCGGCGTGGGCGGGTCCTTCCGCAATCTGTATAAGATCAATCGGCTGATGCGGAAATATCCGCTGAATATCGTTCACAACTATGTCTTTGCGGCGGAGGATTTTCGTTCGATCTACGAAGCGGTGCGCGTTCTCGACGTGGAGAAGCGCAAACGGATTCGCGGACTGTCTCCCAATCGGGCGGACATCATGCCCGCCGCGCTTGCGATCGTCAAATCCTTCCTCGATTATCTTCACATGGAATCGTTCGTCATCAGCGGATGCGGTCTGCGGGAGGGCATTATGTTCAATCAGGCGGTTCCCATGACGGAGGACCGTCCCATTGCCGATGTGCTGAGCTATTCGCTCGCAACGTTCGTCAAGTATTACGGCTGCGACGAAAAACATGCGGAGCACGTTGTGCATTTGTCCGTTCAGCTCTTCAAACAGCTGCGCGTGTTGCATAAGTTTCCGCGTATTTATCTCAAAGTGCTGCGGATCGCGGCGAGTTTGCACGGATGCGGACACAGGATTCGCTTCTACAACTGTCAGTCGCATAGTCGGTATATGATTTTGAATTCGGCGATCTACGGGGCGACGCACAGGGAAATCGTTCTGGCGGCGTTTGTCGCGGGTTGTTATAAAAAAGAGAACATTCTTCCCGCCGATTGGGCGCGTTATCGGGACATTCTTTCAGACGAAGACATGGAAATCGTGAGAAAGCTCGGCGTGTTGCTTCGCATCGCCGAAAGTCTCGATCGGAGCGGGCAGGGCGTCGTTGCCGGCGTCAACTGCGACGTGCTCGGCGACTCGGTGATCATGAAGACGGAAGTGACGGGGGATGCCGTGCTGGAGATCAATCAGGCGATGAAGGCGAACGGCGAATTCAAGCGGACCTTCCGTAAAAATTTGGAGATCCTTTGAGCGGGTTGATTCTTGCGAGCGCTTCTCCGCGGCGGAAAGAACTGCTGTCCGCGCTCCTGTCCGAATTTCGTATCGTCCCTTCCGCGTTCGAAGAGCGGACGGAAGGGCTTTCTGCGCGGGAAACTGCGCTTTTGTTTGCGGAGGGCAAGGCGCGGGAAGTAAGTTCGCGCTTTCCCGACAGTGCGGTGCTGGGAGCCGATACCGTCGTCTGCCTGGACGGAGAAATTCTCGGAAAACCCAAAGACCGCGCCGATGCCGCGAGCATGCTCGGACGGCTGAGCGGAAAAGTCCATTCCGTATTTACGGGAGTCTGCCTCATAGGGAAGGGGCTGTTTCTGCGGGACGCGGCGGAGACGAAAGTCCGTTTTTTTGAACTTTCGCCCGCGCTTATCGAGCGCTATGTCCGAAGCGGTCTGTGCATGGATAAGGCGGGCGCTTACGGCATTCAGGACGGGTATCCGCTTGTAAAATCTTACGAAGGAAGTTATTCGAATGTGGTCGGTCTGCCGACGGAGCTCGTGACCGCGTTCTTAAAGGAAGGAAAACTATGTTAAAACTTGCAATCGATTTCGGAACTTCCGTGACGAAAATTTATAAGATCGGCAGCGGAATCGTGCTTGCCGAGGCGACTTGTGTGACCGTTCAGAAAGAAACGGGGGAGATCCGTGCGTTTGGAAATGAGGCAAAACGTTTGCTCGGAAAGACGGCGGAACAGACGGATGTCTGTTTTCCCGTCTATGAAGGGGAGATCGTTTCGGAACGGCTTGCGGGAGCGCTGCTCGAGTATTTTCTGCAAAAGATCGTAAAACGGCCTTCTTCGGTGGAAGCGCTCTTCTGCGTTCCCTGCGGGTATAAGATCGAGTCGCGCGAAAAGATCTACCGCGTCGCGAAGGCGGCGGGGATCTCCCGCGTCAACTTTGCGGAGACGCCTTTTTTGAGCGTGCTGGGGCAGGACGTGCCTCTTTCGGAATCCAATCCCGTATTTGCGATCGATATCGGCGCGGGTGTCACGTCCGTTGCCGCATTTTCGCTCGACGGAATTATTGCCGGGTTGTCGATGAATGTGGGCGGAAATAACATGGATATCCATATCATCGACCATGTCGCCGATACGTTCAGTCTGAAGATCGGCTCTCTGACGAGCGAAAAGCTCAAGAATACGGTGGGGAGCCTGATCGAGGACGACAACCAGAGCACGATCATCAACGGCCGGGACATTCGCACGGGGAAGCCGCGGTCGGTCTCGGTCTCTTCGTCAGACATTCTCTTTCCCGTGCGCATTTATATAGACAAGATCGTCGAGTATGCGGAACTGGTGTTGCGGAAGCTGCCTGCGGAAGTCTCCGCGGTCATGGTGAAAAATGGCGTCTATCTTTCGGGCGGCGTATGCAATCTTGCCGGTCTTGTCGACTATGTCTCCGAGAAGCTGCAGATGGAGGCGCATCTGTCGGGAGATCCGCAGATGGCGGTCGTGCTTGGCGGGGGCAGAGCGGTGGGGAATCCCGCGCTGTTGCGCAGGATCCGCCTTGAATAAAGGGGCGGCAAACACAGGACAACAAAAAAACGGCGGGTTTCCGCCGTTTTTTGTTTTTGATCTCAGTCCGCTTTGAAGGGAAGCAGAGCTGCCACGCGGGCGCGTTTGATCGCGACCGCAAGTTCTCTCTGATGTCTTGCGCAGGTTCCCGTCATCCTCCGAGGCAGAATCTTTCCGCCTTCGGAAATATATTTCCTCAGTTTGGAAACTTCTTTATAGTCGATCTTTGCCGACTTTTCCTGGCAGAACAGGCAGACTTTTTTGTAAGACTGTTTTTTGAAGCCCTTCTTCGCGGGGCGCTCGCCTCTTTCTCTGGGCTCTCTCTCGCGGACGTCTCTTGCTTCGCGGATCTCCGTCTTTTCCTCGGCAGAAACCGCATCGGGAGTCGTTTCGGCAGCGGCTTCCGCGGCAAGTTCGGGCTCTGCGCCGGCTTCCGTGGTTTCTTCGGCGCGTTCGAGTTCTTTTTCTTCCATGATGATCTCCTTAACGATTCAAAAAGGTCTTTTTTCCCCGATCAGAAGGGGATGTCCCCGTCGTCGTCAAACGACTGCAGGGCCGGTTTTTTCTTGGCGGGCGCGCCGCCGGCAGGGGCGCTTTGGGGTGCGTCGTAAAAGTCTTCGCCCTGTCCCGCTTGTTTCGAGGTCAAAAATTCGATGTCCTGTGCGATGATGTCCACTGCAGTCCGCTTGATTCCCTGATTGTCTTCATAGTTGCGGAGTTGGATGCTGCCCGTCACGGCGATCTTGTGCCCTTTTTTGGTATAGCGCGCCACCGTGTCTGCAAGTCCGCGCCATGCGGTCACGTTGAAGAAGTCCGTCAACCGCTCGCCGTCGGGAGAGGTATAGGATCTGTTCACCGCAATGCCGAAATGACAGACGCTTACGCCGCCCGCCGTTTCGCTCAATTCGGGATCCCGTGTCAGATTTCCGATCAGAAACACCTTGTTCATAATATCCTCGCCTTGTCTTTATTCGATCTTTGTAATCATGCGCCGCAATACGTCGGCAGAAATCCCCGCAACGCGGTCGAGCTCTGCAACGACTTCTCCTTTGGCAGTGAACGTCATCAGCGCATAGAACGCGTCCGTTTTGAAGCGGATGGGATAGCTCGTCTTTTTGACGCCCCATTTGTCGAAGGATTCGACAACTCCGCCTTCGGAAGTCACGATGTCGGCATATTTTTTGAGTTCTGCCTCCCGCGCCTCCTCCGTCAGTTCACTGTTGAGAAGGATCAGCATTTCGTATTTTTGCATTTTTTCACCTCCCGGTCTCAACGGCATATCTTTGCGATATGCAAGGTATTTGTCCTGTTATTTTACTATATTCAAGCGGACAAGTCAACCGATTTTTTTTGCAAAGCGAAAAATTCGGAAAATTTTATTTCCGTTTTAATTGCGGATGAGAAAAAACACGCCTTTTCCGTTGAGTTCATATTCTCCCGCCTCTTCTGCGAGCAAAATCTCTCCCGCGCAAAAGGGCAGTTCGCCGCGCGCCCATTTGACAAAGCCCTTGCCCGATTCGATCAGGATATAATCTTTCGTTTGCGTAAAGAGCTTGAATCTCCCTCCGCTTTCGATGCGAAGCAGGTTGTTGCAGGCTGCGCGAACGCTTCCCTGCACGAATGTGACCTCCGGTTCCCCGGGGAAGGAAAAGCGAAGTCCCTCCGGAAGGGAGGCGGGATCGATTCGGATGATGCGTTTCATATCGGTCTCCTTGCGATGAACTTTTGGTTATCAATTGTCCCGATCGGGCGGAAGCGCGGCGGGGGCGTCTCCTTCCGAACGGAAGGAATCGAGCTGCCGACCGATGGTCAGCGTGCGCTTCTGCGCGCTGTCGACGCTGTCCTGTGCTTCCTGCAATTTCCTGCGCGTCTTTTCCAGTCCTTCGGCGAAGCGTGAAAAGTCGACGCGGAATTGTTCGAGCATTCTGCCCAGCTCCCCGGAACGCTTTTCGATCGCAGCCGTTCGGAATCCAGTCTGCAGCACGGAGAGCAGTGCCGCGAAATTGGTCGGGCCGCATACCGTGATGCGGCGCAGGCGGAAAAAGTCGTTCATTCCGGGGATGCGCAGCACTTCTGCGTAAAGCGCTTCCGACGGAAGAAACATGACGGCGAAGTCGGTGGTCGCGGGCGGAAGGACGTATTTTTTGGAGATGGATTCTGCCTGCAGTTTGACGGCGCGTTCCAGATTTTTGCGTGCCCGCTCCTCCCCGTCGCGGTCATTCTGTTCGCTGCACTGGCACAGCCGTTCGAATTCTTCTACGGGGAATTTGCTGTCGACGGGAAGCAGTACCGTTCCGTCTTTGGCAGGAAGCAATACGGCAAAGTCGACATAGGCGTTGTCAAGCGGATTGATGCGCACGTTGCGGCGGTATTGATCGGGCGAGAGCATCTGTGCCAGCAGGGCGTCGAGCTGTTCTTCGCCCCAGGTCCCGCGCAGTTTTACATTCGTGAACACGCGTTTGATGTCGGCGATGTTGTCTGTGAGATTGCGCATTTCGCCAACGCTCCGATACATTTTTTCAAGGCGGTCGGAGATGCGTGCATAGCTTTCCGAAAGCCGTCCGTCGAGGGAGGCGGTGAGCTTTTCGTCCACGGTGCGCCGAATGGAATCGAGGTTCTGTACGTTGAGATCTGCCATGTATTTGATATCGTCTGCAAGGCGCGCCTGAATGTTGGTCAGCCGCGTTTCCGTCGCGCGATTGAGATTCTCGATCGTGCGCGCGTTGAATTCGGCAAGATTGCCGATGCTGTCCGTCTTCTGTTCGAGTCTGCGCAGGCTCTCCGAAAGCGCGCGGTCGCCGCTCTGCCGCTGACGGGAGAGAAGCAAGAGGAGAAGAATGATGCAGATAACGCTTAGAATAATGAGAATGACGGAGAAAATATAGTCGTTCATTTGGTCTTTTCCTCCTTGGAATGCAGTCGTGTCAAACGGCGCAGCAGACGCTCCCGCCGATTCAGCACGCCGTTGAGCGCGCATTCGTCGAGAAGCCGCCGCAACACGTCGCCCGTTTCGGCAGGCGGAATACCCGCCGCGCGCACGTCCCGTCCGTCGACAGCGAGTTCGGATAACGTGCGGGGCGCGCCTTCCTGTTCCATCTTTTTCAAAATTTCTTTCCACTTCCGCACGCCTGGCGCAGGGGAGAGATCGTCTTTGCAGGCAGAATAGTCTGCCTGTCGGAGCGCAAAGAGACGGGGCAAAAGGGAATAATTCTCTATGATTTCGCGCCGGACCTTTTTTTCCTTCATGCGGAGGTCGAAATCCCGCATGTGCAGGAGAACGAGCCGCTCGGTTTCGGCGATCAGGCGGGAAGGGGCTTTGAGACGGGTGAGGGTTGCGCGGGCGATGCGCGCGCCCTCCTCCGCATGGGCGTAAAAGTTTCCGTCCCGCAGCATGCATACGGGTTTTCCTGCGTCATGCAGCAGGGCAGCGAAGCGAATCTCGGCGGGCGCATAGAGGACGCAGCGCAGGGAATGTTCGAGTACGTCGTAGCGGTGAAATTCTTTCGGCTGGCTCATTCCCTCCCCGAGGGCGAGTTCGGGCAGCAATTCGCCGAGCACGCCGATCTTTTGCAAAAGGGTGAGACCGCGGTAGGGACCCTCGCGGAAACCGTGCTTTTGATCGGCGCCGAGCAAAAGAGATAATTCTGCGAAGATGCGCTCGGGGACGATGTCGCGAATGAGCGCGCGGTTGCGCCGGGCGCCTGCAAGGCAGTCTTTGTCGGGGGAAAAGCCGGTCTGTGCCGCAATGCGAGCAAGCCGCAGAAGACGCAATCCGTCTTCCCCGAAGACTTTTTCTGCGGGGGCGACGGTGCGCAGTGTTTTCGTTTGAATGTCCGCAATCCCGCCGAGCGGGTCACAAAATTCTCCGCGCTTCAGATCGTAATAGACGGCGTTTGCGCGGAAATCCCGCCGCAGGGCGTCCTTTTCCATGTCGCGGGTAAAACAGGTTTCCGCGGGGACGTGCATTCCGCGGACATATCTGTCGCTGCGGAAGCGGGTGAATTCGTAGGCGGTGCCCGTCTCATCCTTGAGTTTTACCGTGCCCGTTGCAGAGTAAACGGCGCAGACCGTAAAATTGCAGGTGCGCGCAGCGGCGAGGAAGGACGCCTCGTCGCAGGGAGAGGCGAGATCCCAGTCGGGAAGGACGGGAGAAAATCCTGCGATGACATCGCGCACGCTCCCTCCCACGATATAGAGGGAATCCTGACAGACGTCCGCCAGATTCAATAAATTTTTCGGGATTTTTTGCCGAAATTCTTCCACGAGCGTTCCTCAGAAAAATTTTTTCCGAGAATGAGTATATCAAATTCGGAAAAAAATTGCAATTCTTCGGGAGATATTGTATAATATTCCCATAAGAATTTTTCCGGACGGGAGAAGGCATGATCAATTTTATTGCTAAACCGCAGAAGGGTCGGGGAAAGAGGCTGCTTGAACAGATCGAGGCGCGGATGATTGCGGAAAAAATCGAATACCGCCTTTTTATCACCGAACAGAAGGGGGACGCAGGCGCGATCGCAGAACGGCTTACCCGCACGGGGGAGCGCAAGCTTGTCGTCGTCGGCGGCGACGGGATGCTCAACGAAGTGCTGTCGGGGATCGTCGATCCTTCTGTCTGTTCGCTGGGGCTGATCCCCGCGGGAACGGGGAACGATTTCGCTGCCTCCGCGGGCATTCCGAAGGGGATCGCGGCGCTCAACCTCATTCTCGACGGAACCACTCGCCCTGTCGATTACATCGCCTTTGCGGACGGAAGGCGCAGCATAAACATTGCGGGAATCGGCATCGACGTGGACATCCTTACCCGCTGCGAACGCATGAAATTTTTTCACGCTAAAAGCAAATATTTTTTCAGTCTGATCGCTTCCCTGTTTACCTATCGCGGCTGTCGGCTCAGAGTGAGCGCGGACGGCGGAAAGAGCGAGAACTGCAACGCGATGATCGCGGCGATCTGCAACGGAAGCAGGCTCGGCGGAGGAATCCCGCTCTGCCCCGGTGCGGAGATCGCAGACGGAAAGCTGGAGCTTGTCGTGGTGGATTGTCCCAAGCGGAGCAAGCTCTTCGGTGCGCTTGTCAAGCTCATGCAGGGGAAGGTCTTTACTCTGCCGTTTGCCCGCCGCATTTCCTGCGAACGCGCAAAAATCGAGCCGGGATTCCCCGGCTTCGCACAATACGACGGGGAACTCTTCCGCGCAAGGTCGCTGGATGCGACGGTCGTGCACGGAAAACTGTTCCTCTATCGGAGCTGACATGTCAAATTTTTATCGGGATATTCTCGGACAGATTCCGACGGCGGTTCTCGTCGTCGACAAAAAACTGCGGGTACGGTACTGCAACCGTGCGCTGCGGGATTATTTTTCGGCTCCGGTGGGAAAGGGGGCGCTCCGGGACGTGATCCGCTGCGGCGAGCATTGCGAATGCGGCAAGGGGGAAAAATGCGCCTGCTGTTCGATGCGTAATCTTTTTCTGGAGGCGGCAGAGAACGACGGCAGGGCATTCCGCAGGCTGCTGCTGCGCAGCGGAGGAAAGGACGTACCGCTGACCTTTCGCATTCAGCCGCTCGGAAAGTTCTATCTCGGGATCGTAGACAATGCCTATGAGACGGAGATCGCGCGGGAAATGTATTCCGCTTATAATATTCAGCAGCGGCTCCTGCCTCCCGCAAAGAGCGGCGACGGCGTGCCCTATTCCTTTATGTTTATTCCCTGCCGTGAGATCGGGGGGGATCTGCCCGACGTCTATGAGGCGGAGGGAGAGACGATGGCGCTGCTCGCCGACGTCTCGGGAAAAGGCATTTCCGCCGGCATGCTGTCCGCGTTCGTGAAGGCGGGCTGGGATCGGAGCGACCCCTCTCCCGCGCGTGCGCTGCGCGGGCTCAACGAAAAATTCCGCGAGCTGAATCTCGACGAACGCTCCTACGTCACCGCCGCGGCAGTGCGCATCGAGCGCGGCAGACGGATGATCCGCTATTGCGTCGCGGGGCACAATGCGCCCATCCTGCTCAAAAACGGGGAGGGGATCGACGAGATCGTGATGAATTCCCCTCCCATTTCCACCTGGATCCCCGATTTCGGGTATGAGGACCGCTCGATCGCCTATCGTCCCGGGGATATCCTCGTACTTTTGACGGACGGCGTGACCGAGAGCCGGAACGACAGAGGGGAGCAGTTTTCCGTGGAGCGGGTGGAGGCGGTTTTGCAGAAGTCGGGCAGTGCGGAGCAGTTCATCAAACGGCTCAAGAGCGCGCTGGAAGAGTTCTGCGGCACGTTCGACGACGATATTACGGCAATTGCATTCGACTTGTAAAAAGAAGCGCGCCTTGAGGCGCGCTTCTTTTTTCAGGCCTTTGCAAGGATCATGTGATGGAACAACAAACACCAGATCGCGTCGAGCCATCCGACGACAAGTCCGAAGAAGGTGACAAGAATTGCCGCGACCAATGTCAGAAGTTTTCCTGTTTTGATGAAAGCGGACCATCTTACGAGGATTTCTACGACCCAGTTGACGCCGGGGATCAGAAGCAAAATGATCTGAATGAGACGGGGCTGTTTGTTAAACCAAGTTGCAATCATGAGATCTCTCCTTTTTACATTGAATTACGATTTGCCGCTATTTCTATTATAGACGGAATTTGCGAATTTGTCAAGGTCGGAGAAAAAATTTTTATTGCCCTGCCGCTGTAAGCCGTTCCTTACGGAAGACCGCTCCGCTGACGACGTCTTTGAACAGAAGAACGTCGTCTTCGATCACGAGATAGGAATGAGGGGAGCCCTCTTTCGGAATGGAGACGGAGCCGCAGTTCACGTACAGGCAGGTCTCCCTCTGTTCGAATGCGGGAACGTGAAAATGCCCGTTGAAGAGGATGTCCTCCCGTCTCATTGCGGCGATCTCTCGGTGTCCGTGGGTGAAGATCGCCGTCCTGCCGCAGAGAGGCAGCAGAAAAAACTCCGCGAAGACGGGAAATTCGAGCACCATTTGGTCGACTTCGCTGTCGCAGTTTCCTCGGGCGCAGAGCAGCTCGTCTTTGATCGAATTGAGAATTTCGGCGCATTTCAGGGTGGAATATTCTTCGGGCAGAGGATTTCTTGCCCCGTGATAGAGCAGATCACCCAAAAGAAGCAGCTTGTCCGCTCTTTCTTCCGAGTACCGCTCTTTGAGCAGACGGCAGAAGCGGGCGGAGCCGTGGATGTCCGACGCGACGACATATTTCATAAGCAGATGCCCTCCTTGATTTGTCTGAGCAGTTCCCGCAGTTTGACGATCACACCCCGTTCTCCGTTGGAAGGGATCACGCGGCCGATGAGGTTTTTCAGCGGAGGATATGCGTTTTCCGGGACATATGCCGTGCCGCATTCGCGCAGCATTTCATAATCATTCATATGGTCGCCGAACGCGACGCATTCTTCTTTTCGCAGAAGAAATTTTTCGCGGAGAAAGCGGATCGCAGCGCCCTTGTTGGCTGTCGGAGCGGAGATGTCGCACCAGTCCGGTCCGGAAAGAATGGTCCGCAGATGAGGCAGACGGACGGGCAGACGCAGAATACAGTTTTTTGCAGAACCGATTTCGTCGTAGACGGCGATCTTGCAGATCGGCTCCCTGCCGATGACCCCGTCGAGATCGTTCACCTTCATGCAGTTGGTATACGAGAGCATTGCGTACTGAAAAAAAGGCATCGCGCTGTCCTCGATGTAGGCGCAGTCCGCGCCGCAGAGCATGGGATAAAGATGGGGGAGCGCACGGATCTCGTCGAGCGCGTTTTTAAGACAGGCGTCTTCGATGGGGTCGAGAAAAAGCGTTCTCTCGCCTTTTTTTACGAGCGCGCCGTTTTCGCAGATGAACAGAAGAAGGTCTTTTACGGGAGAAAAGAGTTTCCTCAAGTTGGCGTATTGACGCCCGCTCGCGGGAGCGAAGAGCACGCCTTGTTCGGAAAACTCTTCGATAAGTCCGAAAATTTCTTCCGGGAGCTCCTTCGTATCGGTGAGCAGCGTCCCGTCCAAATCGGTTGCGATGAATTTGATCATACCGTGCCCCTTCTTCGCGCGTTGTTTCGTTGCTCAGACGAGATTGATCACGTTCAGTTCGTTGACGTTGCGTTCGGGACGGCGCGCATAGTCGGCAAAGAGATCGGGCAGATCTTTGGGCTGAAGAATGTTTGCCCGGAAGGCAGACAGATCGACCGTCTTGGTCGCGATCAGATTGATCGCCGTTTCAATATAATCCGAACCGTCGTAGACGCCGTAGGCGGTCAGACGTTTGCACAGAAGATCGTCGAGGGGAAGAGAACAGTCGTTTCCGCAGCCCTGACCGCAATATGCGATCCCTTCTCCCGGCGCGCAGATCTTCATGGGAATGTTTTGCCGATAAGCGTTTGCGCAGTCCACAATGCAGACGACGCCGTCCGCAAGCCTTCCGCCCGTGACGGTGCCGATCACGTCCGTGAGCGTATCGTCCGAAAGCGCGGTATAATAGATGCCGTTTCCCCGCGCGAATTCCAGGCGGTCTTTGCGGGTATCCACAAGAATGGGAGCCGCCTGCTGATAGATGAGGAGCTGACATACAAAAAATCCGAGCATATCGCCGCCGATGACGGCGATATGCTCGCCCTTCTGGATTCCGAGCGTTTCGACCGCCGCTTTTGCATAGGCAACATGCTGGATCAGCAGTGCTTTTTCGTCGCTGACCGCTTCGGGAAGGGGCGTGACGTCCGAAAGAGGCGCGTAGACGAAATCGCGCAGGTATCCGTCTGTCGTCAGACCGCGGATGAGGGTGTCCGCCGCGTTGTAATCGGTCTTTTCCGTTCCCGTCTCCCGCACCTTTGTCATGACATGAAGCAAAAGTCTCGTTCCCTTGGGATAGACGGAATCGTCGGCGGCCAGCCCGACGGCATATCTGCCCGGGATCAGCGGGTATTTTATTTTTTTTGCGCCCTTGAAGATGAGCGCGTCGTCTCCGTTGACGAATACCTTCGTGACTCGGATCCGGAGTTTTCCTTCCTCCGGTTTCAATTCTTCTTTCGTCTCCGATAGCGTATTCGCTGCCGTCAGTTTCCAGACATTCATGCGCGGCTCCTTTGGGTAATTTCTGCCATATTTTATCATATTATACCGCAGGAGAACATATTTTGCAAGCGTTTCGTCGAAAAAACGGGTTTTTCGGGGGAGCAATGTGCATTTCCTTTCTTGGGAAGGCGATGAAGGAGAAAATTCGGCGCTTTTTTGCGATTCCTTTTGAAATTCAGTTGACGAGCGGTTAAAAAACCGTTATAATAAACGATAACAAAGCGATAAGAGCGCGGTTTTCGCTGCGCGTCGAAACGAAATTTCTGAAGTGAGGTGAAAAAGCAGTATGAAAGCCGACATTCATCCGAAATATCATGAAGCGACCGTGGTCTGCGCCTGCGGAGAAACGTTTAAAACGGGAACGACCAAGGATACGGATATTTTGAAAGTGGATATTTGCAGCAAATGCCATCCGTTCTTCACGGGCAGGCAGAAACTGGTGGATACCGGCGGCCGTGTCGACAAATTCAAGAAGAGATACGGCATTTGACGTCATGCAGCCTCGGTTTTCAGGAGGCTGTTTTGCTACTTTTCGCGGTATTCCGACCGACGCGGCACGGTGATGAAATGAAGAAAAAGAGAAATTATACCTACATCGGCGGCCAGGCGGTGATTCAGGGCGTGATGATGCGCGGGAAATCGGGCATGGCAACGGTTGTGCGGGACGACAAGGGCGAACTCCACATGGAGGCGAAACGCATTTGTCTTCCCGGGGAGAAGCACAAATGGATGCGCTTCGTCTTTTTGCGCGGCGTCGTGAATTTTTTCTATTCGTTCGTCCTCGGCATGCAGTCGCTTTTGCGCAGTTCGGAGGCCGCGGTCGCAGAAGAGGAAGACCCGCCCAAGCTCAACAGGTGGGTGGCGGAGAAGTGGAAAGTGAGTTTTTCGGATATTGTGACCGTGATCTCCGTTGCCTTCGGCGTGGCGATCGCGCTGGCACTTTTTCTCTTTCTGCCCTATTATTTTACGGAACTCATTGCCGATGCGGCGCCGAACGCGATCGGCGGACGGAGCGGGCTGTGGTATAACCTCATCGAGGGAGGATTCCGTCTCGTCATTTTTATCGGATATATCTTCTTTACGTTGATCTTTCGGTCTCTGCGCGAGACCTACTGTTATCACGGCGCGGAACATAAGACGATCAACTGTTACGAACACGAACTTCCGCTCACCGTGGACAATGTGAAACAGTGTTCGAGAATGCACGACCGCTGCGGAACGACATTTATTTTTATCGTACTCATTATTTCTATCTTTATCTTTGCGCTCTTCGGGTGGTTGCTGGGAAGATATATTCAAACGGGAAACACCACGGCAGACTTTTTCCTTGTCTTTTTCATCAAAATCCTGCTGCTGCCTGTTGTGGCGGGGATCTCCTATGAAATCCTGCGCCTGCTTGCGCGCACGCAGTCCATCCTCGTACTTCCGCTGAAAGCACCGGGGTATTTGCTGCAAAAACTTACGACGCGCGAACCGGATGAGGAGATGATCGAATGCGCAATTCTTGCCTTTCAAAAGGCGCTTGAGATGGATCACGATCCCGAATCGCCCGAAAAGCTCTTCGTTACCGAAACCAAACTTTCCAAGCTGTCCGCGATGATGAACCGTGTGTTCGAAGAGCGGGGAATCGATCGGTCGGATGCGGAATGGATCCTGAGCCTTACGCTCGGAATTCCGCGCAGCGAACTCAGGACGGAGCGCGTCGTCACACGCAGGGAATGCGATAAGATCCTGCATCTGTTCGAGGAGCGGCTCACGGGAAGACCGCTTTGGTACATCTTCGGCAATACCGATTTTTACGGCTATCCGATCGAAGTGGACGAACGCGTGCTCATTCCGCGCCCCGAGACAGAGATCCTTGTGCAACAGGCGGTTTCCGCTCTGCAGGAAGGAGACTCCGTGCTCGATCTGTGTACGGGAAGCGGCGCAGTTGCGGTTGCGATCGCCTGCGAAGCGGCAAAGGACAAGAACGTCACCGTTGTCGCGACGGATATTTCGGAGGAAGCGCTCGAAGTTGCACGCAAAAACGTGCGCGCCAATAAGGCGAACGTAGTGCTCATCCGTTCCGATCTGTTTGAAAACGTCCGCGGCAGGTTCAACATCATAACGGCGAATCCCCCGTATATTCCCAGCGGCGAGATCGACTCGCTGCAGCGCGAGATTCGCGACTTTGAACCTCGTTTGGCGCTCGACGGAGGGGAGGACGGGCTGGATTTTTACCGCCGCATTGCCGCAAAGATCAATCGTTATATCGCGCGGGGCGGCATGCTCATTCTGGAATGCGGCGAAGATCAGGCACAGGCGGTGCTCAAGCTCTTTTCCCGCTGCGACTATGCGATGGTCGTCAAGGACCTGGAAGGGAAAGAACGGGTTCTCAAGATCGTGTTCTGAGGGGGCGTCATGCTGGAAAAAGTCAGGGAGATCGCCGAAAGATACGATGCGCTGTCCGAAAGCCTCTCTTCTGCAGAGGTGCTGGCGGATATGCAGCGGTTCAGAGAGATCTCCAAAGAACGGGCGCGGATCGAAGAGATCGCGCTCGGATATCGGGAATATGAAAAGCTCCTGCGGGAACGGGAGACACTGCTGAGCGAGTGCGCGGAAGAGACGGGCGAAATGCGGGAATTTATGCTCTCGGAGGCGGAGCATCTCAAAAAACGTCTCCGCGCCCTTACAGACGAATTCAAACTGCTGCTGCTTCCGCAGGATGAGAAGGACGACGGCGGATGCGTGCTCGAGATCCGCGCAGGTGCGGGCGGCGAGGAAGCGGCGCTCTTTGCCTACGAACTCTATCGGATGTACATGGGTTACTGCGAGCGCAAACGGTTTGTCTGGGAGGCGGCCGAACTCAACATGACGGAGCTGGGAGGCGTGCGCGAGGCGGTCGTCAACATCAGCGGGAAAGGGGCGTACGGCAGGCTCAAATTCGAGAGCGGCGTACACCGCGTTCAACGGGTTCCGGAGACGGAATCGCAGGGACGTATCCATACTTCCACGGCGACGGTTGCCGTTCTCCCGGAGGCGGAGGATGTGGAAGTGCAGCTCGACGACCGGGACATCCGCGTCGACCTGTTCCGCTCTTCCGGTGCAGGCGGACAGAAGGTGAACAAAACAGAGACGGCGATCCGTCTTACGCACCTTCCCACCGGGATCGTCGTGACCTGTCAGGACGAGCGCAGTCAGCTGAAAAACAAAGATAAGGCATACCGCGTTCTGCGGGCGCGCCTTTACGAATATTATCACGGAAAACAAGATCGCGAAGAGGCGGCATCCCGACGTTCTCTCGTCGGCACGGGAGATCGGAGCGAGCGCATCCGGACCTATAATTTCCCGCAGAGCCGCATCACCGATCACCGCATCGGGCTCAGTCTGCACTCCATGGAGGAGTTCCTTGCGGGAGATCTCGATGCCATGATCGACGCGCTGCGTCGTGCGGATCGGGAGGCACAGCTCACGGCGGAATGAGCTTTTTCGTCGGATTGTCATACGGAGGTTTTCATGGAGAGACTTGCAAAACGCATCGGCACGATCGCGCCTTCCCTTACACTGTCTGTCAGCGCCAAGGCGAAGGCAATGAAGGCGGCCGGTGAAAATGTCATCAATTTCGGAGCCGGAGAACCGGATTTCAATACGCCGGAGTACATTATTGCCGCGGCGGAAGAGGCGCTTTCCCGCGGTTTCACCAAATACACGCCTTCTTCGGGGCTTCCTGCGCTGCGCAGCGCCATTTGCGAAAAATTCATGCGCGACAATCAGCTGGAGTATGAACCTTCACAAGTCATCGTCTCCAACGGCGCTAAACATTCCATCTTCAATGCCTGTTTTGCGCTTCTCAACGAGGGGGACGAGGTCATCATTCCGGCGCCTTATTGGCTGACCTATCCTGAGGTCGTCAAAGTATGCGGCGGCGTGCCCGTGTTTGTCAGGGCGAGCAAAAAGACGGGATTCAAGATCACGCCGGAGCAACTTCGTGCGGCAATCACGCCGAAGACGAAGTTGTTTATCTTCAATTCTCCCAACAATCCCACGGGCGCCGTCTATTCCGAAGAGGAAACCAAAGCGCTTGCGGCGGTGTGCCGGGAGGCCGGCATCTTTGTGCTCTCCGACGAGATCTATGAAAAGCTCGTCTACGGGGACGCAAAGCCCTACTCGATGGCGGCATGTCCCGGCATGAAAGACCTCACGATCACCGTAAACGGAGTTTCCAAGACGTATGCGATGACGGGTTGGCGGATCGGCTATCTCGCCGCGCCGCGCGATATCGCAAAGGCGATCGATTCCTTCCAGAGCCATGCGACGAGCAACGCCAATTCGATCGCTCAATATGCGGCGATCAGGGCGCTGGACTCGCCCGAGGCGTCCGTCGAAGAGATGGTTGCGCGGTTTGCCCGCCGCAGGCAGGCAATGATCGCAAGAATCGCGGAGATGGAGGGGGTCTATTGTGTCATTCCCGACGGCGCTTTTTATGCCATGCTTGTCGTGGGCGGCCTTTACGGGAAGAGTTTCGGGGATTACCGCATCACCGATTCCGTATCTTTCTCGGAATGTCTTTTGGAGACGGCGAAGGTCGCCCTTGTTCCGGGGAAAGCGTTCGGTGCGGACGACTGCGTGCGAATTTCCTATTCTCTGTCCATGAAGGACATGTTGGACGGGCTGGAGCGGATCGACGCGTTCGTGCGCAGTCTTCAATAAAATTTCGGCGGGAATTTTACAAAACCTCTTGAAAAATGTCGGAAAACTTGCTAAAATAAAAACAAGGCGATTCCGCCGGCCGATGCGGATGCCGTGAAATCAAGAAGTCGCCTTACGGCGCACCAGGAGGATAGATATTATGATCAAAATCATCTGCGGACCCAAGGGAAGCGGCAAGACGAAGAGAATCATCGATGCGGCGAACGATGCCGTTGCAGTTGCCAAGGGGCATTTGATTTTCATTACGGATACAAAGCGTTATATGTACGATCTCAAGCGGGAGATCCGCTTCATCGATACGTCCGATTATGCGATCGCGGGAGAGGAGGCGCTGTGCGGATTCATCAAGGGGGCGATTGCGGGCGGATACGATAACGAATATGTCTTTGTCGACGGCGTTGCGCGGATTGCGGGCAAATCGATCAAGGACATGGCGCAGCTCTTCTTTATGCTCAACAAGGTCGCCGAAATGCGGACGCTGACCATTTACATCACCTGCAGCTGCACGGAGGAAGAACTTCCCGAATTTGCAAGAAAATATCTTTGAGACAAAAATTTTCGGATACGTTACATGAATTTGCGCGCAGAGGACGTCCCTTGAACAAAGGGGCGTTTTCGGGCGTTACGGCGCATATTTGCGCAGGAGGGAGACGATGGATTATATCAGCACGCGGGGCGGCGAGCGGGCGACGGGCGCGCAAGCCGTCGTAAAGGGGATTGCGGGGGACGGAGGATTGTTCGTACCCGAGCGGTTCCCCGCCGTGAGCGATCGGGAAATGGAGGAGATGCTCGGCATGGATTATCCCGAACGCGCGGCGCTCCTTCTTGTAAAATATTTCGACGAATACGAAAGGGGAGAACTGCTGGAAGCGCTGAAATCCGCCTATTCGCGGTTCGACGACGGGGATGCGGCTCCGCTCGTCAGAGTAGACGAGGGGATGTATTTGCTTGAGCTCTTTCACGGTCCTACCTGCGCATTCAAGGATATGGCGCTTACGGTTCTTCCCTATCTGCTGAAAAAGGGATGCGAGATCAACGGGATCGCGGAGGACGTTCTCGTTCTTGCCGCAACGAGCGGCGATACGGGCAAGGCGGCGCTCGAAGGGTTCCGGGACAAAGCAGGGGTGAAGATCATGGCAATCTATCCCGACGACGGTGTGTCCAAGATGCAGAAACTTCAGATGGGGACGCAGGAGGGGGATAACGTAAACGTGCTGGCGGTGAAGGGAAACTTCGACGACTGTCAGAGAACGGTCAAAAAGATCTTCGCTTCCGAGGAGTGCAAAACAAAGCTTCGGGAGAGGGGGTACTTGCTCTCTTCGGCGAATTCCATCAACATCGGTCGGCTTGTTCCGCAGATCGTCTATTATTTTTCCGCATATCTCGATCTCGTATCTTCTTCGCAGATCTCCATGGGGGATCGCGTGGACTTTGCCGTGCCGACGGGAAACTTCGGAAACATTCTTGCGGCATATTACGCCAAGCGCATGGGACTTCCCGTCGGGAAACTTATCTGTGCCTCCAACCGCAACAATGTGCTCACCGAGTTTTTTGCGCGAGGAGTTTACGACGGAAACCGTCCTTTTTATAAGACGATGTCTCCTTCGATGGACATTCTTATTTCTTCCAATCTCGAACGGCTGATTTTCGAGCTTTCGGGCAGAAATGCGGCGCTTACGGCAGAGCGGATGAAGTCTCTCTCGGAGACGGGAAAGTATGCGCTGCGGCCTGAGGAACTGCAGGCGATGGGAAAGACGTTTCGGGCAGGGTATGCGGACGAAGACGATACGGTGGATTGCATGTACGATTATTTTATGGAGTACGGATATCCGCTCGATACGCATACGGGCGTGGCGATGTGTGTCGCGCAGAAGTATCTTGAAAAGAGGCGGAAGGACGGGCAGCCGGAGATCCGCCCTCTCGTCGTCGTCGCGACGGCGAGCCCGTATAAGTTTCCTCAGGCGGTCTACTATGCACTGACGGGAAACGACGTCAAAGACAGTTTCAAGGGAATCAAGCGCATTCATCTGCTTACGGCGATGAAAGTTCCCGAATCGCTCAAAGAGATCCGTTATAAGCCCGTGCGCTTTAAGACGGTGACGACGTGCGACAAAGTGTTTTCCGAAGTGCTCTCTTTTGTCGGATAAAACGCCTGAAATGCGTCTTTGAGGCTGGTGTTGCGCCGTCCGCGGCATTGAAAAAATTAAAGAAAAGTATTGACGAACGGAAAAAATTGTGCTACAATGAACGGGAATTAACGGCAGATGCCGGAGAGCGGATGCCGAAATCGGAGGATTTAAAATATTATGGCAAATGTAAGAGTTGCGATTAACGGATTCGGCAGAATCGGCCGGCTTGCGTTTCGTCAGATGTTTGGGGCGGCAGGATATGAAATCGTCGCGATCAATGACCTGACGAGCCCTACGATGCTCGCACATCTTCTCAAGTACGATTCCGCACAGGGCAGGTATGAGCACGCGGACAGCGTTTCTGCGGACGATGAGGCGGGGACGATCACCGTCTCGGGCAAGACGATCAAGATCTACAAGGAGAAGGATGCGGCGAATCTTCCCTGGAAGGAAGTCGGCGTAGACGTCGTGTTGGAATGCACCGGTTTCTACTGCTCCAAGGCGAAATCGCAGGCGCACATCGATGCGGGCGCGAAGAAAGTCGTCATTTCCGCTCCGGCGGGGAACGATCTTCCCACCATTGTATTCAGCGTCAACGAGAAGACGCTCGCAAAGAGCGACACGATCATTTCGGCGGCTTCCTGCACGACGAACTGTCTCGCTCCCATGGCAGATACGCTGAATAAGCTTGCCAAGATCAAGAAGGGATACATGACTACCATTCACGCTTATACGGGAGATCAGATGGTGCTCGACGGACCGCACCGCAAGGGCGATCTGCGCCGTGCACGCGCTGCGGCCGTCAACGTCGTTCCCAATTCCACGGGAGCTGCGAAGGCGATCGGTTTGGTCATTCCCGAACTCAACGGCGTGCTCGACGGATGTGCACAGCGCGTTCCCGTTCCCACCGGTTCGCTCACGCAGCTGATTGCGATCTGCAACGGCGTTGTCACGAAGGACGATGTCAATAAGGCGATGAAAGACGCCGCTTCCGCTTCCTTCGGGTATACCGAAGAGGAACTTGTTTCCTCCGATATTATCGGCATTACCTATGGCTCGCTGTTCGACGCCACGCAGACCAAGTGCATGGATATGGGCGACGGAACGACGCTCGTCAAGGTCGTCTCCTGGTACGACAACGAAAACTCCTATACCAGCCAGATGGTCCGTACCATCAAGTATTTCGCAGAACTTTGATCCGGATCGGAACAGAAAAGCGCTCTCCCGTATGGGCGTTTCCCTTAGGGATTTTAATTGAATAAATCATAAAACTCGTCTTTTAATAAGTCGAGTTTTCTTTTTCCACGCAAAGCAAATTGAATTAAATTTTATTTTATGTTATAATAAACTCACCGATAAATAAGAATTTGACAAAGGAGTGTGATTGTATGAAAAGATTATTTGCTTTAGTTCTTGTATTGATATTGAT
>CALVZL010000033.1 GCA_944372525.1 uncultured Clostridia bacterium | reverse complement strand
CCGCGACATAGCGGCTGCCCGAAATAAGTGATGCGTTGCCAAATTTCGATACCCGTTGACGGGTACGCCGGCAATAAACCCTTCTAGGGTATGTGCAAACCACCAGTTTAACTGGTGGTTTTGAATTAGAGAGAATAGCGAAAGAAGTACAAAACGTATTTGGCAACGTTTGACTTTATCTGCTGTTTCGGCTAAAATAGAGTACAGTAAAGTTTGTCAAAAAAGTTTTTTAGGGCAACATGCGGAAGCGACGCAATATCATGCAATAATAAAATATCCAAACCACGAAGATATTGTGGTTTGGATACTGTGGCAGGGGAGACGCGATTCGAACACGCAACCTACGGTTTTGGAGACCGCTACTCTACCGTTGAGCCACTCCCCTAAAACAATCCTATTATAATCAATTTCGACGCGCCCGTCAAGAATTTTCGGGCAAAAAAAAGAAAAAAGGACGAATCGCAATGGAAAAAAAGAAACTGGGAATCATCGGCGGCGGCACGATGGCGTATGCGATCGCCGCGGGTGCGCTTGCGAAAAATTATTTGAAGGCGGAGCAGATCATTGTTTCGGAGCCGGACGCAGAAAAAAGGGGGCGGTTTGAAGCTTGCGGAATTTATGCCGTTTCGGACAATGTCCGCGCGGCAGAAAATTGTGAATATCTTCTTTTTTGCATAAAGCCGCAAACTTTTTCCGCTGTGGCGGCAGAGCTTCGGGGAAGGCATCTTCCCGCGCTCATCAGTATCATGGCGGGAAGGACTGTTTCGGGGATCTGCGCTGCGCTGGGCGATTCCGCGCTCAGCGTTGCGCGCGCGATGCCGAATCTTCCGTGTTCGGAAGGAGCGGGGGCAACGGCGGTTGCTTTTTACGGTTGTTCACGGGAGGAAAAAGGGTTTGTTTTGGGATTGTTTTCTGCCGTCGGCGCAGTTCTTGAGATTGAAGAAGAAAACTTGAACGCCGTAACGGCGCTCTCGGGCAGCGGTCCCGCGTATTTCTTTTTGTTTCTGCAAGCGCTCGTTCGGGCGGGCGTTCAAGAGGGACTTTCTCTTGAGCAGTCGAAGCGACTCGCCTTGCAGACATGCAAGGGGGGAATCGCTATGGTCGAGCGCGGAGTTCCGACCGAAACTTTGATTGCCTCGGTGACTTCTAAAGGGGGAACGACTGCCGCGGCAATGGAACGGTTCAAGCAAGAGGATTTTGAAGGATGCATTGCGCGGGCAGTCCGCGCTGCCGCGCGGCGCGCAGAGGAGCTTTCGGAATGAACGACAGAAAGCGTGTGATCCTGTATACGGACGGGGCGTGCTCCGGAAATCCGGGAGCGGGAGGCTGGGCTGCCGTCTTGTTTTATGGCGAGTACCAACGGGAAATTTCGGGCGGGGAGGCGGAAACGACGAATAATCGCATGGAATTGACAGCCGTTATCGAAGGGCTGCGCCGTCTCAAATTTTCCTGTCTTGTTGAGATTTACAGCGATTCCGCCTATGTGGTAAACGCGTTTGCGGAGGGCTGGATCTATCATTGGGAACGGGAAGGCTGGAACAAGGCAGACGGAAAGCCGGTGCTGAACGCCGATTTGTGGAAAGAACTGCTTGGGCTTACGAGACTGCACGAGGTTACATTTCACAAGGTGAAGGGCCATTCCGACAACGAATGGAACAATCGGTGCGACAGTTTGGCGCGAAGCGAAATCTCCCGTCTTCAAAAGAGCGAAACAGAATAATATTTTTTCTTTTCCCGGGGTACAATAGAATAGAGCAGTGTGCGTTGAAGCAAAGAATTTGCGAACGGAGCAGGGCTATGACACAGAGAACAAAGAACATCCTTCATATAATGTGGATCCTTTTTGCCGCTTTGGCGTTCGAAGTGTTTTTGTGCCTCATCATTCCCGAATTGCGGGAACGGTGGGATCGAACGGGCTGTCTTACCGTCCTGATTACGGGAAGCGTTCTCAATGTGGTTTTGATGGCGACGGAGATCGCCTGCTATTTCAAAGGAAGGGAACTCATCGGGAAGCTGTGCATTGTCATTTATTTTCTGCTTATTTTTTCGGCACTGATCATGTACCTGCTGTTGAAAACGGGGTTTTGGGAAATCGCAGGCAGCAAAGAAGCCCTCGAAGAATATTTGAAACAGACGGGCGCATGGATGAAACTGCTGTTTATTCTGCTGCAATTTCTTCAGGTCGTTGTACTGCCGATCCCGAGTACGATCACCGTTGTCGCAGGAAGCGTGCTGTTCGGCCCGTTCTTGGGGAGTCTTTACAGTTTGACGGGCATCGTTTTGGGATCTCTGACCGCATTTTTGATCGGACGGTATGCCGGATACCGCGTGGTGGCATGGCTGGTCGGAAAAGAGCCGTTGGACAAATGGCTGAAAAAGATCAAAGGGAAAGATAAACTTTTTCTCACGGCAATGTTTTTGCTTCCGGTTTTTCCCGACGACATTCTCTGCTTTGTTGCGGGGCTTTCGAGTATGTCCGTTTGGTTTTTTCTTGTCATCATCACGATTTCCCGTATCCTCGCAATTTTCGCGACGAGTTATTCTGTTCGCCTTATTCCGTTCAACACCTGGTGGGGACTGCTCATCTGGGCGCTGCTGCTTGCGGCAGTTGTGCTGCTCTTCGTGTTCCTCTATAAAAAATCCGATGTGATTTTGCAATGGATCGACAAAAAATTTCACCGCGGGATGCGAATTGAAAAAAAGACGCAAAAGAACGAGTTTACCGTTGAGATCGTCGATCCGGACGGATCGGTCGTGAGAAAAGGGGTTGAAAAGGGGGATTCTTCAAAGCAAAACGGGGCGTCGCGCTGAAGGTGCGGATGTTTGTATGATTTGCACTAAAAACAGAGATAAATGATTTTTTTCTTTTTTGGTCTTGACAATTGCGATCGATTCCTGTAAAATGATATGCGGTGAAAGGCGGACAATTTGTTCGTGGAGAGGTTATAATGGATAAAATCAAACAGTTGCAACAGCGAAAAGCGGTGCTCAAGGCCGCGGGTGAGTCCATTCGGGAAGGGATCGAGGCGCTTTGCGACGAGAAGAGCTTCGTTGAGCTCTC
The DNA here is from genome assembly GCA_944372525.1 of uncultured Clostridia bacterium. GTDB lineage: Bacteria > Bacillota > Clostridia > Christensenellales > Borkfalkiaceae > Gallimonas. The sequence continues at coordinate 3,263 of CALVZL010000033.1, read as the reverse complement.
CTCGTTCAGCTTTTCGAAGGGAGAGTGCTACGGGAAGGATATCGGCGGGGAAGGAGTCGTCACAGGCTTTGCGACCCTGCAGGGGTATCCTTTTTATATTGTCGCACAGAACTTTGCCGAGCAGTACGGCGCCTTGACGAAGGAAAATTGCGACAAGATCGTAAAGACATTGGATGCCGCAGAAAAAAACGACAAGCCGGTCATTTATCTGCTCAATTCGCAGGGCGTTAAGGTCGGGGAGGGAACGGAAGTCCTCGAAGGAATCGCAAAACTGCTGCTCAGGGCAAGTCAGCTGAAAGGTTCGGTCCCTCAGTATGCGATCATAGCGGGAGAGGTGTACGGTTCGGCGGCGGCGCTTGCCGCAATCTGCGATTTCGTGTTTTTTTTGAAGGACGGCGTGCTCTCGGTCACGAGTCCGTATGTGCTGTCCGCAAAGGCGGGAAAGAATTTGTCCAAGGATGCGGTGGGAGGTTATGCGGCGCTGAAAAATGCGGGGCTTCCCGCCATTTCCGTGGAGTCGCTGAAAGACGCTTCCCGCGTGATTGCGGCGATCGGCGAGTTGCTTGCGATTCCGATGATCGATGCGGAACTCAACGAAGCCGCGCCCGCGCTCAACGAAACGATCACGGCGGATGCGGTTGCGGCGCTGATAGAAGGAGCAGTCGAATTCGGGGCAAATTCTTCTCCGGAAGTCAAAACATTGCTCGGGAGAATCGGAGGAATCTCCGTGGCAGCCGTTGTGTTCGACGATGTGCGCCTCAACGAGCGCAACGTAAAGAAGATCCGGGATTTTGCGGAGTTTGCGGCCTGTTATGATCTTCCGTTTGTAACATTTGTCGATTGCGGCGGAATGGAATCTTCGCTTGCGGTAAACGACAGCGCTGTGCTCGGCAGGATCGCAGAATATTTGACCGCGCTCGATACGATTGCCGCTTCGGCAAAAATTGCGGTCGTAACGGGCAAGGCCATCGGCATCGGGTATTCGCTGTTTGCCGCGAAATCTGCGAGATTCGATTACAGCATTGCACTGGCAAATGCAAGGATCGCTCCGTTTGAAGATGCGGCAGGCGCTGCCATTGTCTACGGGAAGGATCGGGCGGCGGACGGAATTGATCTTGCTGCCCTGTACGGAGAAGAGCATGCCGATCCCGTGAATGCGGCTAAGGGCGGATATCTCGACGACGTTGTGGAGCCTCAGTTCGTCAAGCAGTATCTGATCGCATCGCTGCAGATGCTTTTGAGGTGAGGGTATGGCAGATTTGCTTTTGCTGTTCGACGGATTTAAGATGGACCTGGGCGAGAGCGGTTTTTATGCTCTGCTGGGGCTTGTCATGGTCTTTGTCGGAATTGCGCTCCTCGTGCTGATCCTTTGGCTTCTCGGAAAGATCATCATTTTCGTGAAGAGCAAAGCGGAACGGAGTGCGGATCCGAAACAGGAGAAATCTTCCGCTTCAGAGGATGGTTCGTTGTCGGCAGCCGTCCAAGAAGAGGGGATCTCTCCCGAGACGGTTGCGGTGATTGCAGCAGCGGTCGCCGCGTATTTGGGGAGCGGGAGCCAAAACGGCGCGCAGTGCGATTTTGTCGTGAGACGAATCAGGAAATTGTAAGACATCGAAGGAGTAAAGATATGCGTAATTTTATTATCACGGTAGAAGGAAAACGATATGAAGTCGGCGTAGAAGAGGTCGGGGCGGCTTCTTCCGCGCCTGCGGCGCCCAAGGCCGCGCCGCTTGCCGCACCTGTGTCTGCGGCGGCTCCTGCGCCCGCGCCCGCCGCGGCAAATGTGACGGGAACCAAATTGCTTTCGCCGTTCAACGGGCTTGTCAAAGGATTTCTGGTCGAGGAGGGCGCTTCGGTCAAAAAAGACCAGCCTGTGCTCGTGCTGGAAGCTATGAAAATGGACAGCGACATCACTTCCCCCTGCGACGGCGTGATTTCGTTCAAGGTGAGCAAGGGCGCCAATGTGGAGACGGACGCGTTGCTTGCGGTGATCGGATAATCGGAGAGTGATATGCAGACAAATTTACTCATAGATTTCGGGGAGATCTTTACCAATCTCTGGAATTCGATGGGAATGGCGCAGGGGACGTGGCAGAATTATGTGATGATCCTCATCTCCCTCGGGTTGATGTATCTTGCGATCGTCAAGAAATTCGAACCTATGCTCCTGCTCCCGATTGCGTTCGGGATGTTCCTCATCAATCTTCCCGGAGCTGAAAAAGTGCTTTGGGGCACCTATCCGGAAGGGAGTGAGCTCTATGACGAAGTGGAGAACCGCGGATTGCTGTGGTATCTCTATTACGGCGTGGACAAAGTGATTTATCCTCCGCTCATCTTTTTGGGGATCGGCGCAATGACCGATTTCGGGCCGTTGATTGCGAATCCCAAGAGCATGTTTATCGGTGCGGGCGCACAGCTTGGGATTTTTGTCGCGCTGTTCGGCGCGATTCTGCTCGGATTTACGGGAGCGGAAGCGGCGGCGATCGCCATTATCGGCGGAGCGGACGGACCGACTGCCATCTATGTCTCCAAAAAGCTGGCGGAAAATCTCGTTCCGACGATCGCCATTGCCGCCTATTCCTATATGGCGCTTATTCCCGCCATCCAGAAACCGATCATGCGCCTTCTTACGACAAAAAAAGAACGCGCCATCCGCATGAAGCCGCTTCGCAAGGTCTCTAAGGTTGAGAAGGTTATTTTCCCCGTTGCGGTGACCCTTGTCGTCGGACTGCTCCTGCCGGATGCGATTCCGCTGCTCGGAATGCTCATGCTCGGCAATCTTTTCCGCGAGTCGGGCGTTGTCGAACGGCTCTCCTCGCAGGCGCAGAACGGTCTGATCAATACAGTGACGATTTTCCTCGGCATTGCGGTGGGCTGCAAGGCGAAGGGCGAAATTTTCCTCACGACCCAAACGATCGGCATTTTGCTGATGGGTGTCTTTGCATTCTATGTCGGCACGATCGGCGGTTTGCTCGTCGCAAAACTGATGTGCAAGCTTTCCAAGGGAAAGATCAATCCCCTCATCGGATCGGCGGGTGTCTCCGCGGTGCCCATGGCGGCGCGCATTTCCGAGGATGTAGGGCGAGAGACTGACCCGAACAATCACCTTCTGATGCATGCGATGGGACCCAATGTGGCGGGCGTGATCGGATCGGCGATCGCCGCCGGGATGCTGTTGGCTTGTTTTGGATAACAGGATAATTCCAAGGAGATATTATGGCTAAAAAAGTAATGATTATGGATACCATCCTGCGCGACGCGCA
>CALVZL010000032.1 GCA_944372525.1 uncultured Clostridia bacterium | reverse complement strand
CCGCGACATAGCGGCTGCCCGAAATAAGTGATGCGTTGCCAAATTTCGATACCCGTTGACGGGTACGCCGGCAATAAACCCTTCTAGGGTATGTGCAAACCACCAGTTTAACTGGTGGTTTTGAATTGCGACAAAAAAATTTTTGAACATGCTTTACAGCTTTGCAAAAGTATAGTATAATGACATAAAAGTACGAAGATTCTGAAAATTTCGGAGGTTGACATGAAGATCGTTGTGATCGGCGGAGTTGCCGCGGGGACGAAGGCCGCGGCCAAACTGAAGCGGGAAAATCGCAGCGCAGAGGTAAAGATTTTCTCCAAGAGCACGGATATTTCCTATGCGGGCTGCGGGCTTCCCTATTATGTCGGAGGGAAAATCGGAACACGTGACGAACTGATTGTCAACACACCGCAGAAATACGCAGGCTTGACGGGGGCGGAAGTCGTTACAGGCTGCGAAGTGGTCTCTGTCGATCCGAAGAACAAGCGCGTCAGAACAGTGTCCGGAGGGATCGAACGGGAGGAGACCTACGATAAGCTCATCATTGCAACGGGTGCCGTGTCGTTTGTCCCGAATCTTCCCGGTAAAGATCTCAAAGGGGTCTTCTGTATGCGTACGCCCGATGACGCGATCGGGCTTTCGGAATATATCAAAACGAACTCTTGCCGCAGCGCAGTGGTGGTCGGGGCGGGATTCATCGGGCTTGAAGTTGCGGAAAATCTGAGTTCGTTGGGATTGAGCGTGACGGTGATCGATGCGGCAAATCAGATTATGCCCAATGCTTTTGATGAGGAAATGGCGGGCTATGCGAAACGGAGATTGAAAGATGCGGGAATCCGGGTGTGGACGGGGACGAGCATTGTGTCTGTCAGCGGAACGGAACGCGCGGACGGGATCGGGACAAACAACGGTACGATTTCCGCAGACGTGGTCATCCTTGCGATCGGGATCCGTCCCGCGACGGAGTTTCTTGCGGGAAGCGGGATAGAAATGTTCCGCGGCGCTATTTTGACCAATGAAAAAATGGAAACCAATCTTCCCGATATTTATGCGGCGGGCGACTGTGCGATGGTCCGCAATCGGATGAGCGGAAAGCCGATGTGGTCGGCAATGGGGTCTACGGCAAATATTGCGGCACGGGCAATGGCAAAGGCGATTTGCGGAAGCCCTGCGACGTACGGCGGTGCGTTCGGAACGGGTGTGGCAAAATTGCTTCCGGAACTCAATGCGGGACGTACGGGTTATACGGAATCGCAGGCGCGTGCGGAAGGATATGATCCCGTTTCTGTCGTATGCGTGACGGATGATAAGGCGCACTATTATCCCGATGCTTCGTTTTTTGTGACGAAATTGATTGCCGACAGAGCGAGTCACCGACTTTTGGGCATTCAGGTATTCGGCGCGGGGTCGGTGGATAAGATGGTGGACATTGCGGTAACGGGGATCGCGGCACAGATGAAAATCGAAGACTTTGATACGCTGGATTTCGCCTATGCGCCTCCCTTCTCCACAGCAATCCATCCGTTTGTCCAGGCCTGCTATATTTTGGAAAACAAACTGTGCGGTGTATTGGAGTCTTTTACGCCGTTGGAGTATGCTCAGGGCGCGGCAAAGGGATACCGAGTAATCGATGTGTTGCCGCAACCCGGGATCTCTGGTGCGAAATGGGTCAATCTTGCGGAGGTGAACGGTCCGATTGAGGGACTCGGAAAAGAAGATAAGTTATTGCTTGTCTGCGCGCGCGGCAAACGCGGATACTTTTTGCAGAATCGGCTTAAATATTACGGATATACCAATACAAAAGTTTTGGAAGGCGGGATAACCTTTAATCAGGTAAAAGCGGAGATATCGGGTACGATCTCTCCCGAGGAAGTGCGGCGTGTAAAGGCGCTCGGATGTCTTCAGGACAAGCGGTATCCCGATCGCTTCAATGTTCGGATCATCACGCGGAACGGAAAACTCACGAGTCGGGAACAGCGCCTTGTGGCGGAAGCGGCAGAAAAATTCGGATCCGGAGAAGTGACCATGACGACGCGCCTTACGCTTGAAATCCAGGGCGTGCCTTATGAGAATCTCGAAGCGCTGTTTTCCTTTGTCAATGCCGGAGGGCTGGAGACAGGCGGTACAGGCTCCAAAGTCCGTCCCGTGGTTTCCTGCAAAGGGACGACCTGTCAGTACGGGCTTTGCGATACGTTTGCTCTGAGTGAAAAATTACACGAATTATTTTATGTCGGTTATCACGGCGTTTCCTTGCCTCATAAGTTTAAGATCGCCGTGGGCGGCTGCCCGAACAACTGCGTGAAACCCAATTTGAACGATTTGGGAATCGTGGGACAGCGGATCCCGGAACCCGAACTTGACAAATGCCGCGGATGCAAAGTCTGTCAGGTGGAGAAAGCCTGTCCTGTGCATGCGGCGAAGCTCAAAGACGGAAAACTGGAGATCGATCCTGCGCTGTGCAATCACTGCGGCCGATGCGTGACGAAATGTCCGTTCCATGCCAACGATGAAAGCACGTACGGATTCAAAGTATTTATCGGCGGAAGATGGGGCAAACGGATCGCGGAAGGGCGCCCGCTTTCCCGTATTTTCCGTACGGAAGAAGAAGTCATCGAACTGACGGAAAAGGCAATCCTTTTCTTCCGTGAGGAAGGAATTACGGGCGAACGTTTTTCGGACACCATCGATCGCCTCGGATTTGAATATGTCCAGGAGAAGCTGCTCAACGGAAAGCTCGATAAAGAGAAAGTAATGAAAAAGAATGTGGTTGGCGGGGCAACCTGCTGACAGAGAGGCCGCGGAGCGCTGAAAATTTCGGCGCTTCGCGGAACTATGCATCGACACGGAATGATCTGCCGTACCGCACAGACGGGCAAGGGCCTTAAAAGATCTTCGTGGAGGAAAGAGGGCGCCCGGACGCGCTCTTTGTTGCTTTGCGGAGAGGTTTTATGAAAGGGAAATTTGTTCTTGTGCTGTCGGTATTGCTTGTGCTGAGCATCTTATTGACAGGTTGCGGCGGCGACAAAATACAGAACGGAAACAGTTTGGAGGAAGAGGCGGTTTGTACGTTTACGGATGATTCCGGAAACAAGACGACTTTATATCGCCGTCCCGAGAATGTTGCCGTTCTTTTGTCGTCTTACGCACAGATTTGGACACTTTCGGGCGGTGTTGTCTCCATTACGGTCGGCGACAGCGTAAAGCGGGGATTTGCGGACAAAGACGTGCCGCTGGTCGATGACGGAACGGGGCAAAACATCGATACGGAACGTCTGGTTTCGCTTCGTCCGGATTTTGTGATCGCATCCGCCGATACGCCCGCGCAGACGGAAGCGTGTGTCCGTCTGCGCGGGATGGGAATTCCGTGCGGTGTGTTTCGAGAAGAAACTTTTTCGGATTATCTCAACATGCTCAGACTGTTTGCGGAGATTAACGGAGAACAAACACGATATGAGCAGTATGGCACGGCGTTGCAGGAACAGATCGAATCGACAGTTCTCTGGGCGGAGGAAGCCGTAAAGCAATTGGAGGAACCTCTTTCGGTGCTTTTCATCCGCGCGGGCTCGGGGGGAAGCTCTACGCGCGCGAAAACGGCAGAAAATCATTTTGTCGGCATCATGTTGTCCGAACTCGGGACGCTGAATATTGCGGATGAGGCAAAAGAACTGTCCGAAGCGCTTTCGTTGGAGCATATTCTTGTCCGTCAGCCGGACGTGATTCTGATTGTTGCACAGGGGGACGAGGAAGCGGCTCAAGCATACATGAATTCTGTTTTGGGACAGTCCGGATGGAGAGAATTGAATGCCGTCCGTTCCGGAAAGGTCTATTATCTGCCCAAAGAAATGTTCCATTATAAGCCGAATGCGCTTTGGGCAGACGCCTATGAATATCTTGCTTCTCTGCTTTATGGAGGAGGGAAGGAAAAATGAAGAAAAAAATTGCTTGTGCAATCGTGTTTTTCGTGCTGATTTTGATTCTCGCCGTTTCGGTTCTTCTGGCATTTGCGTTCGGCAGCGTGCGCTTTGGGATCGGGGAAATCTTTCTCGCATTGTTTTCGGAACGCGGCGATCCGACCATCCGCGTCATTCTCATCCAACTGCGTCTTCCCAGAATTGCCGCAGCTTTGCTCGCGGGATCAGGGCTTGCCGTCGCAGGGCTTTTGCTTCAGACGGCGACCGACAACGATCTGTGCAGTCCCAATGTCATCGGAGTCAACGCCGGAGCGGGATTTTCTGTCATGCTCTGTCTCTGCCTGTTTCCCATGGCGTTTGCCCTGCTCCCGGTTTTGGCGTTTGCCGGCGCTGCGGTTACGACCCTTCTTGTACTGGGGATCTCTTTCGGTGCGGCGGGACGGGGCGTTCGTCTTCGAGTTGTGCTTGCCGGCGTTGCAGTCGCAGCACTTTTTAACGCCGGGATTTCCTTTCTTTCTCAGCTCTATCCGGATGCGATTGCTTCGTATTCGGCATTCTCTGTAGGCGGGTTTCGCGATGTTTACGCCGAAGATTTGCCCGTTCCTGCCTGTATGATCTTCTTCGGTCTTGCGCTTTCGGCGCTGCTTTCTCCGCGGCTTAACCTGCTTTGCCTGGGCGACGATATTGCAGCAGGACTTGGGGTGCGTGTTCGTCCGTTACGCTTTTTTGCGCTTCTTCTGGCGAGTTTTCTCAGCGGGGCGGTCGTTTCTTTTGCCGGGCTCCTGGGTTTTGCCGGCTTAGTTGTTCCGCACATGGCACGAAGACTCGTGGGACACGATGTTCGAATTCTGTTGCCTGCCTGTATTCTTTGCGGGGCGGCGCTCGTCGTGCTGTCCGATCTTGCCGCCCGGACCCTTTTTGCTCCTGCGGAACTTCCCGCCGGGATTCTCATGGCGGCTTTGGGTGCGCCGTTCTTTTTGTATTTGTTGTTTCGGAGGCGCGTGGCGGCATGAGCATGAATCAAGCGGAAGAAGGAAAGAATGCGACAGAGGAGATCCTGATTGAATGCAAAGGCGTTTGTCTTTCATATCGGAAACGTGAAATTTTACGCGGCGCAGATTTGCGGGTTCCGGCGGGAAAAATCACCGTGTTGCTTGGGAAGAACGGGAGCGGCAAGACGACGCTTCTCCGTTGCATTTGCGGCATAAGGAGAATTACGGCGGGAGAGATTTATCTGTCTCGAGACCCGCTGATTCACCTTTCACCGCGGGAACGCGCGCGCCGCGTTGCATTGATGCCGCAGAATCTCCCGTCTCTGCACAGAAGCGTAGCGGAGCTTGTCGAAATGGGAAGAAGTCCGTATCTTTCCTTTGGAGGACGGTTAGGAGACGGGGATCGGGCAGCAATCGAACGCGCAGTTGAGAAGACGGACACGAGATCTCATCTCAAAGATGCGGTCTGCACGCTGTCGGGCGGAGAAAGACAGCTGGCTTTTTTTGCCATGGCGCTTGCGCAGAATACGCGAGCAGTCATGCTGGATGAGCCGACCGCAAATTTGGATACGGAATACAGGAGGAAAGTTTTCCAAACGCTGAGAACACTGCGACAGGAGGGCTGCGGATTGCTTGTCACTTTGCATAACATGGAGGAGGCGGTTTCCGTGGCCGATCGGATTGCCGTTTTGGACAGCGGGAAGATGATATTTGAGGGAGAAACGGAAGAATTTCTATACAGCGGCATAAGCGAGCGGGCATTCGGGCTCAGACCGATTTTCGCGCAAACGGAGACAGGAGAGCGGTTTACTGTGTTTCGTTCTGCGGATGAATAGAAGAAAAATATTCGAGCAGAGGGGGCGGTACAGGGAGGAGGACAGTCTTTGCGGACGGCAAAAATGCTTCAGAGCATTCGGAAGAGCGGCACGTTTTGCAAACAGAAAAAACAGGCGAACGGGGCGGATGCTGCTCACGTTTTTCTGCTTAAAACAGCGGCGCTGTCTCATTTTGAGGCAGGCGCTTTTTTTGTATTTCCAATTTCCTTAAAAAGCGCTTGATGGCGCTGCCGTCTGTATGGAATCGACGAATGAGAAGCCTGTTTTTCAGACAAAAAAGTGTCTGCGGTTGCGGAAAAAAGAGTGATTTTACAAAGCCGATTCGCCGTTTTTGAGCAGACAACTTTTGAAAAGTTTTTCTTGAAAAGTTTGGCTTGCCAATTAACGGGGGCGTGATACAATGAAATCAGATTAAGTAAACTGTGGCGGTTTACTGCGATTTGACAAATGACGATTGGGAGAAGAATTATGCGGAAAAAAACAAGGGTTACCTTACTTACACTTCTGACGCTGTGCGTTGCTTTCCTGATGGGATTTGCGCTTTCCGCCTGTGCGGACGACGGGTCTCGGGACGGGGTGAGCTATACGGTCGTTTACAATTCCAACGGCGGCGCGGATGTCGAGGACGGTGTTTATACGACAGGTAAGAAGTTTAATCTGCCTACCCCGTCCATTGGTTCCGATCCTTTGATGTACGGGTATTCATTCGTAGCATGGTATTATGACGAGGCATGTACGATAGAAGTGGATTCCAAAAATATCGACGTGAATTATGCGACCAAAGACAAAGTGATTACTCTCTATGCCAAGTGGTCCAATCTTCACAAGATTTATTTTGATACAAAAACGGACCAAGTGATCGACCCGGTCGAATACGCCTACGGCGCCACCGTATCCATTGCCGAACTTCCCGAACCGGACTCTCGTTTTGTCGGGGAAACGGAGTGCAAATTCCTTTATTGGATTCAGGCAAACACCAATGAAAAACGTACGCAGGATTTCAAGATGGATGCCGTCGACATGTACTTTTATGCGATGTACGATACAGGCGTAAATCATCAGTATACATTGGATGACGACGGCAATTACGTACCGCTGACGGCAAACGGACACACCACGCATACCACTTTTAAGGATTATCGTCTGACGGACGGCGACGTCTATTCCGTTGATATGATCCTTCCCGCGAATTGGTCCGACTATACCGATGACTGCGGTCCCGTATTTTCCGCTACAGCATTTGACGAGGATGGGACGACCTTTGAAGTCGGTCAGTTTATCACACTTTACATTTCCTGTCAAAGCAAGCATAACGGCGCAATCCAATTTTGGGGGAATGCCGATGATAAAGACGGGAACGTGACGGGAACTGTTTGCCTCGGAAATTATATGGTTGACGGCGCTGTCTTAAAGGATACGCCTTATGCAAAGAAGTTCCTTGCATACACGCAGAGCGGGGAAGAAGAAAGTTTTACGTTCACATTCAGAAGAGTGGATGAGACGATCGTCACAGACGGCGAAACGGTGACGAAGGCGACTTATTACATCGGGATTGACGGCATCGAATATTTTAAGCTGACTTCCGGTGAAAGCATGGAAGGATACGACAGCGTTACCGATACAAGTTATGTCGTTTCACATTTGATGACGGGCGATATTGTCGGATTCCGTTCCAAGACGCTCGGTGTCAAATTCAGCAAAATCACGATGGCAGACGCTGACAAGGCAACCATCCGTTTTGATCCCGGTAAGGGAACGATGGAGGGCGAGACTTCGTATGAATACGCTTACGGTGAGGCGCTGGTTCTTCCCGTTGCAGAGCGAGAAGGATATGAGTTCTATTGCTGGCAGTATCTCGATCGTACGACGGGCAAAAAAGTTGCGTTGACCGACGGCATGACGATTGACAGATCGATCTGGAAATTAGATGTGACGGCACAGTGGAGAAGAGCCGACGCAAAGCCGTTTTCCGTCGTGTTCGATACGGGAATCGACGGCTATACTGTGGAAAATCTCACCGACTGGTATGAGGGAAATACTTTGGAAGTCCCTACGTTGAGTTACCCCATGTATACCTATTCGGGCGAATGGTTCTACGATGCGGAACGCACACAGAAGGCGGATTTGGACGACATCGATCTGACCAAAGCAACGATTACGGCGGCCGGAACGGACGAGCAGTCGATTATCCTTTATGCAGGGGTGGAGCAGAGAGCCTTTTTGGAGGGCGAAGGCACGGAAGAAGCACCTTACCTCATCAAAACGGCAGAGGATTTTGCAACGTTCGGGATGTTTGTCGGCGAAGGCATGCCTTTTGCAGGGGAATATTTTGAGCTGACTGCGGATATCAATCTCGGGGATTGGACCGCTGTCGGATCCTCGGCTGCTCCCTTCAGCGGAATCATCGACGGGGGAAATCATACGATTACGGCAAACATCACCGGAAATGACAACATCGGTTTGTTTGCGGTATTAAAAGGCGCTACCATCAAAAACCTCAATCTTGATGTCAACGTAACGGCATCGGGCGGAACCGCAACGACAGGCGTCGGAAGTATCGCAGGTTTTTCTTCGGGCGAAACATGGATCGACAACTGCACTGCAAGCGGGAGCATCACGTCGAGCAGTGCGGGAGGAGAAGGCGGGTTTGTCGGAAGAGTGGAGACCGGATTTAAGATTACCGACTGTACGAACAGAATAAACATCACCGAGACGTCTGCGGGAAATTCTTTTGCCGGCGGAATCATCGGAAACTCGAACAACGGCATGGTGACGATAACGAATTGCAAGAACTACGGCACGATCAATGCAAGCGGAAGCTTTGTGGGAGGGATTATCGGTCTTATCCGCATTGGCGGCGGTACCGTCAGTGATTGTGAAAACTACGGCAACGTGATGGGCAATAACCAGGTTGGCGGAATCGCAGGTTCGCTCCGGGCAAACATGGTGAATTGTTATATGCTCAATACAGCTACGGTCAACGGCTCTGTTGTCACGACGATGTCTGTCTACGGGAACAGGACCTCCAGCGGCGTGACCACCGGTCATGTCGGAGGATTTGTCGGCGAATTGGATGACAATAACGAGGGAAAAATGCCCGTGGGCTGCGGCTATTTGGATGCAGACGGGAAGAAGAGTTATCCTCAGTTTACGATTACGTTGGAACTGGATGGAGGATCTCTTGCAGACGGCGTTTCGGAAATCATCCGCGTGAACGCTGGATTCGGAATCGGAGAGCTCCCTGTTGCGGTAAAAGACGGGTACAGACTGCTGGGTTATTTCGCCGAGGGAGAAGAAAATCCCGTGACGGAAGATAGGATGTTCGATGTCAATGAAACGGCGGTGACGCTGACGGCAAGATGGCAGAAACAGGTTACGATCACCTTTGATCCCGCCGGCGGATCGTTCCAAAATCCGGGCGACGCAACAAGAAAGATCGATGAGAATACCGCGGTCGGCGTTCTCCCCGAAGTGGAGAAGACGGGCTATACCTTCCTCGGCTGGTACGAAGGAGAGGATAGGATTACGTCGGAAACGGTCTGTACGGCGGATAAAACGTTCGTCGCAAGATGGGAGCTTATTCCTCTGGAAACCGTTATTACGTTTGACGCTGGCGAAGGTTCCGTTCAGGGCGAGACGAGTAAAACAGTCCCGGTCGGGACGGAGGTCGGAACACTTCCTGTTGCGGTGAAAGACGGATACCGTTTTGTCGCATGGATTGATCCGGACGGCGCAGAGGTGAACGAGCAGACGACGTTCCAACGCTCCGAAGTTACCTTGACTGCGAAATATGCATTGCAAACGGTCATTACCTTCTATGCGGGAGAGGGAACCTTGGTCGGGGATGCAGTCAAATCGATCGACGCAGGTACGGCGGTCGGAACGCTTCCGACGGCAACGACTGAAATTGCAGGAGAAGCATTTGACAAATGGGTCGATGAAAACGGAAATCCTGTCACGGAAGAAAGCGTGTTTGGTGCCGAAGTGACAAAAATTACGCTCACCGCAAAATTTGGTTGGGACGGCAATACGGTAAGCACGTCGCTGCAGGGCGAAGGTACCGTTGAGAGCCCGTATCTTATCGGCAGCGGTGCAGATCTCAAATATTTCACGACCAATCCGACCGAAAAAGTTTATAAGCTTACGGCAGATATCAATCTTGCGGGAAGGACTTGGGCAAGCGCATGCGCGACAAGCGAAACGGCATTTTCCGGTACATTTGACGGGAACAATCATAAGATCGAAGGACTGACGAAAGCATTTTTCGTGTATCTCGGCGCAGGAACGGTAAAAGATCTGACGTTAAAAGCAGAGATTGAGAACGCGAAGGGCAATGCCGGTGCGCTTGCGCTTACGGTGAGCGGTGCTGCCTCCGTCACGAATGTGACCGTATTCGGAAGTGTCACGGGTGCCGAAAACTTCTGCGGAGGATTGTTCGGAGTGATACAGGCCGTCGCGACGATTTCGAATTGTACCAACTACGCAACAGTGACCAATACGGGCGCGTCCAGCATGTTTACGGGCGGGATTGTCGGCAGCGTTGTGGAATCGGCGGCTGGTACCCTGATTTCCGGTTGCGTCAACCGCGGAACGGTGACTTCCGCAGGACAGCATGTCGGCGGGATTGCGGGGATCACGAGAAAGGATGCGGCGACTGTTACCGGATGCTACAATTACGGCAATATCACGGGAAAAGGTCAGGTGGGCGGCATTGTCGGTATGCTCCGCGCAAATATCACGAACAGCTATTGTTATTCGGAAGCGCTGATCAACGGTACGAAAGCGTCGACACATACCGAATTCGGTCATAAGACGAGCGTAGGCGGCGGAACTTCGAACGGATATATCGTAGGACAGATCGACGATAAGAACGGGTTGGTCACGTATTTTGAAGGGAACGGTTTGTGTAATGCAGACGGAACGCCGTATCTTCCTTCCGAAACGGAATAAAGTCTGTTACAAGAAAGCTTTTCCCTGCCCGTAAGGGTAGGGAAAAGTCCCTGTAACGATCGTGAAAGGTGTGATCAGGAGAAAAACAATGAAGAAAACTCGGACAAGAGGGGAAGTTTGTGGCGCAAGTGTAATTCTGAGTGCAGTTGTGTTGCTGTCGGCGGCTTGCTCGGCAGGACCTTCTCCGGCCCCGCCATACGATCCCTCTGCGCGTTCTCCCATCGATGAGAACGAACAGGTCGTAGCGCTTTCAAACGACGATTACGATTTTTATAATAATTATATTGAACTTTACGACGGTGACGGTGATGTCTACGATGGCGGCGACCCTTATATTTTCCGTTACGACGGAAAGTATTATCTCTACGTCTCATTGGGCGGTCCGAAACGCTTTTCCGGAAAGATCCCTTGCTGGGTCTCAGAGAATATGGTGGACTGGACTTGGGCGGGATGGGCGTATGATCCGCAGAGCACGGCGGAGACGACCGCTTCGCATATTGCGTTTGCACCTGAGGTTGTTTATTACAAAGGGTGGTTTTATCTGTGCGAATCGAGAAAGGGGCAGGGTCATTATTTTTTCCGAAGCGCTAATCCGAATGGACCGTTTGAGGTCGTTTCCGACAACATGGGAATGGGAATCGACGGTAGTTTTTATCTGCATGACGACGGCCAGCTTTATTTTATCTCGGCAAACAGCGATTCTCCCGGCGCGCGTATTACATGGTTTGAAATTGATTTCATAGAGGACGAAGACGGAAACGTCACGACCGTCGTAGACAATGCCGACTATCATATCATAGAAGATGCTTCTCTCGGTGGCTGGACGGAAGGGCCCGGCTACTTCAAACGCAACGACTACAGCTACTTCACTTATACCGGAAACCATGTCGACAGCGCCAGTTACAGGGTGGGATATTCCTATGTCAGGGAAAGTTCTCCGCTGAGCGAGAATCTCGCCTCTCCTTGGGATAAGACGTTGCTCATGTCCTCCGGGATCGACAACCAAGCGCTTCCCGGATATAACAGCAAAAGCACTGCAACGTTCAACAATTACAGAGGCCTTGGGCACAGCAGCGATACGATAGGTCCGGATATGGACAGTATCTTCACCGCATATCATAATGCCAATCGTATCAATTATGACAATTCTGTGGGAACAGGGGAAAGAAAATACAATCTTACCCAATATTTCACTAATGATTCTTATGTTCTCACAAACGGACTCGGGAATTATCAGAAGACCAAACCGCAGATGCCTGACTTCTCTCTTTCTCCCGATGAATTAACGGTTCTCGGAGAAAAACAGCTGAGTGAGCAAAAGACGGAAGCAGTGTTTACGGCGGAACTGAATTTTAAGCTGACGGATGAGAAGGGCAGCGCCATCGTGGGATATGTTTCCGAGAACAGTTATTCTGAAATTTGCGTGGACGGTACGACTCTTTCTTACAATCGGGTGACGGACGGAGTAAGGAACACGCTTGCGACGGCAACTGTAGCAATTTCTACCAATCAAGACGCAGTTCATACGGTAAAAGTGGTAAACGGTGCAAATTCAACGAGCATTTATTATGACAATATGAAACTGATCGTCTCGGAAGAGACGGTTCCCGCCGGAAAGCTCGGCTATGCGAACGGGGCGGTTGCGTCTTCGACGCAGTGCAGTTTTAATGCCTATGGAACAGCGGATTTTGAAGCGGTAAAAGATCTTACGGGAAGCTGGGCGGCGTATGCCTACATGAAGGGAGAAAACCGTGGGTTTTCCCTGTCCGGCGCAAAGGCCGACGCAAACGGCGTGCGGCAAGGAGAGCCGGAAAAGACAAAGGAAGTGGACCTTTTGGGCGGCGCGACTGCGCTTGTTCTGCAAAGGGACGATTGGGTAAAATATATCGTCAACGCTCCGGATACGGACAACTACGCATTGAATTTTTTGGTCGGAAAAGATAGCGCAGGCTGTATTTTTGAGGTGATCATTGACAATGAAAGCATCACCAAGATGCAGATTCCGGCCGATACTAATTTCGGAGAAAGTGAATATATCAATCTGCATGCCGGTTCGTTCCGCTGTGACAGCGGAATTCACACGATGAAACTCCGCGTGTATGACGGGACGTTGGATGTGGTCAATCTCTCCGCACAGAGGGGAGCGACCGCGCTTGGCGAAGTGTCAGACCCTCTGACAAACGGAAAAAATACGGTATTTTCCGCAAAACTCGGAGCACAGTTTTCTTTTATGCAGCAGGGGCTTATGACCAGCAGTGCGGATGCAAAGACCTTGCTGTTGACCGGAAATAAGGGGGTAAGCGATTATGAATTTTCGGTGGATGTAAAGATTCTGTCTAACAACGGCGGCGGCGGGTTGTTTTTCCGAATGAACGATTTTTCCAATACAAACGGTACAAAAGTCAAGTTGGGTGACAATTATGTCGGATATTATCTCGAATTGAGCAACTTTTATGTCGGTCTCTATAAGAAGAGCTGCCATCAGTCCCTCAAACTTGCGGGCACCAAGCCATCTTCGGGCATGTCGTTTGCAAACGGGGCGCAGGTAACGGTTACCGTGCGTTGCAAGGGCGGAGAGATCACCGTTTTTCTCAATGAGGAAGAGTTCCTTTCTGTATTGGATCCGGAGGCCTATCTCACGGGATATATCGGGATTTTCAATGAGAACGAACGGTGCATGATATTTTCGAATTATAACTATCACGAAATCTGACGGAGCAATCCGAAATGATACGAAAGGAGGAATCTATGAAAAAAAGACAGATTTTTGCAATTTTTGTTACATCGGCGGTCGCATTTTCCGTTTTGGCAGGATGCACAGACCCCCAAAACCCTCCCGGTCCCCCCGTCACGGACGATTCCACCTGGCACTCTCTTGAAACGGAAGACTTGGTTGAGATCACCCTTGCAGGACGGGATGCAGATACGGAGAAGGCCAACTATCAGCAGGTTGTGAACGACTTTAACGAAACGCATGACAATATCGTCGTTCATCTGGAATGGTGGTCGGACGGAACCGCTTATAATATTGCGCTCGACGGAATGGGAAAAAATCTTCCCGATGTATTTATGCTCAACGATATGTCTACGATGTCTTTTGCAGCATCCGGGAAACTTGCAAATATACGAGATCATATCGACGAAGCGATTTTAAGCGATCTGTATCCTACCGCTTATGAAGCATATTATTTCGACCACGAGACCAAGAAAAAGGAAAAAACGGAGAATGCGGGATTGTATGGGCTTCCCAAAGATCAGGGGCCTTATGGTCTTGCCATCAACGAAGATCTGCTTCGTGCAAAAGTGAGCGAATATAATGCGGGCGCATCGGAGGCAGAAAAAATCGATATCGACAGAGTGATGAGCACGACGGACCCCATGAAGTTTGATTATTTTCTCGATATCGGAGAAAAGCTTGTGTCCGTTATGGGCAGTAATCAGTATGTCTGTACGGGGTTTGATATTCAAAGTACGGTATACTCAAACAATTCGACCTTCTTTTCCGACGATTCCTGCCGCACCCTTGATCTGACAAGCGATAATTTTGTCGGTGCGCTGCAGTTTATTCAGGATATGTACAAGCGGGGGATCATGCCCGCGGCGGGCACTGTCACATCGGGAAAGACGGTATTCACTGCAGGCAGCTCGATCTTCTATTATACCGATGCGGGGCCTTGGCAGACGAAAGATTTTTGGCAGACCTGCGATTTCACCTGGAATATTCTCCCCATGATCTGCGGCACTGCGGAAGGGGCAATTTCCACTTCGTGTGTGGGCGGAATGAGCTATTCCATTTCCAACAACTGCAAGTATAAGGATGCGGCGCTGGAACTTGTTAAATACCTCGTCTTGGATCCTACTTCGCAGAGAACGCAATACAAACGCGGTCAGTGTATTCCCAATCTTGTCAGCATGGCGCAAGAATATGCGACCGATCAGTATGGGTTCATTGCCCAGCAAACCGGCGTAGAGAATCCCTGTCCCGCAAACCGCGGAGTCTGGATCGACATTGTAGACGGAGCGGGCTCCGTCAAGACGGCTGCCGACGGAAGCACATATACCGATAAGATCACGGGCAGGGTGCGCGTACAATGCTTTACTCCCGATTCCATGTGGTATACAACGCTTTCAAATTTCATTGCGGGAACTGCGGGCAGCTACGGCGCTTTCTGGAAGCCTAAATCCGACGGGACCTGGGTCGATATCAAAGAGGCGTTGGAAGCGTATACTCCGGATGTTCAGTTTGACCTTGATGATGGCTGGAATGCGATCGATATGTTATAAATGCGAGTTCAAATGTCGGCGCGCTTGTATTCACGCAAGCGCGCCGGACATAAAGGAGGGGACACATGACCGAAATGACGAGAGAAGGCAATAATGCGGGCACAGTAAACTGCAAGCCCGTCAAACCCAAGCGCAAACGCAAGATGAGTACGCTGAAACGGCGGGAACATTGGATGGCGCTGTTGTTTATTTCCATTAAATATTTCGGACTTATTGTGTTTACGCTGATCCCGCTGCTTGTTGCGCTATTGTATAGCTTTACCAACTATATCGGGACGTTCGAAACAGAGCCGTTTTTTACAAGAATCGGCGCGTTGTGGTGCGGGTTCGACAATTATAAAAAACTTTTCAGTGATTCCACTTACGGAACCATGTTTCTCAATGCCGTAAAAAACAATCTTATTTTTACGCTGAGCGTTCCAATCGGCATTTTCATCGGGTTGGTGATTGCGGTCATGCTTTCAAAGGAAGAAGTGATTCGCGGTTCGCGCATTTTTCGGCTGCTCATCTATGTTCCGGTCGTTTCCTCCGCAGTAGCAATGAACATTATTTGGCGTTATATTTTTGATAACCAATATGGGATTATCAATCAGACTTTCCATCTACAGACCCAATGGCTTACCGACAATAATTGGATCAAAGTGGCGATTGTCTTCAAGTCTGCGTGGGGGTCGATCGGCAGAACGATGATTCTGTGCCTCGCGGCTCTTACCAATGTCGGGAAGGACTATTACGAGGCGGCAGAACTTGACGGTGCGAGTGAAATAGTTAAGTTTTTCAAAATTTCTGTTCCCCTCATTTCGCCTACGATTTTTTATCTGTTTACGACCGGATTCATCTCCAATCTCGAAGCGTATACCGATGCGCAGGTGTTTGCGGAAGGGTTGCCCGGTGCACAAACAGTCGTGTATTATATTTGGAATTACGGGATTCAACGGAGCAGATACGGTATTGCAAGTGCGGCTTCTTTTGTGCTGACCATTGCGATCATGCTGATCACCATGTTGCAGTTCAAGTTGCAAAACAAGTGGGTTTACAGTGACTGACGGAGGGGCGCGATGAACAGGAAAGAAGTTCAAAAAAACGAAGCGACGGAAGGACGGCGGAATTCTGATCTCTTGCGGCGTCGGTCCAAGGGCGGCAAGGGCGAAATAAGGCAAAAGGCAGCTCGCATGACGGGGATTGTTTTGGTATACGCATTTCTTATTGTCGTTTGCTTTAGCTGTTTATTTCCTTTTGTTTGGATGGCGCTTTCCAGTCTGAAGACGGCAAAAGAGGTGACGAATGCTCTTACGATCGTCATTTTTCCGCAAACACCCCAGTGGCATAACTATGTAACGGTCTTTGAAAAGATCAATATATGGCGCGGTTTGCTGAATACGATGACAGTAGAGGTTGCGACGATTCCGCTCTGTGTGTTTGCCTCCGGGCTTTCGGCGTTCGCCTTTTCCAAAATGGAACTGAAACACAGAAATACTCATCTGATGGCTCAGCTGAGTGCGCTTATGATTCCCTATGCCTGCGTGGTACTTCCGATTTACAAGGCATATTATCAGTTGGGACTGACGAATACCCTGCTTCCGCTCATACTGCCCTCTTTGTTCGGCGGAGTATCCATGATGTTCTTTTTTGTGCAGTTTCAGCGCGCCATTCCCAATGCGATTTTTGAGGCCGCGAAAGTGGATGGAGCGGGATACTTCAGTCAATATGTGCGCATCATGATTCCCATGATGTGGCCCGCCATTGCGGCGCAAGTCATTTTTATGTTTATCGCAAACTGGAACGATTACTTTGCGCCCTCCCTCTACCTGACGACAGAAGACTCCATGACGTTGCAACTTATGTTGAAATCTTTGTCGGATTCGCAGGTCGATTTGCCGATTACGTTTGCCGGTGCGGTCATTGCCTGCGTTCCGCTTTATATCATCTATATCGTTTTCCAGAGATATTTTATTGAGGGGATGGCAATATCCGGCGTAAAAGGATGAACGAGGAGAGGAAAGAGATGAAACGTTATACAAAAACTTTTACCTGTATGGTGGCGGCCGCGGCGTTCTTTGCTGCTGCGGCCTGTACTTTCGAGGAAGGGACGCTCTGCCAAGAACCGCCCGAAACAAATGTCATCACCGACCTGTCCGACGACCGCTATGTCAATCTTTACGGGAGAACTTATTACAACGACAATATGGGCGGCATGACGATCGTTAACAGCGCATCGGGTTTCGAAGTGCGGTTTCGGGGGACGTCGCTCTCTATGAAGATTCAGGCAAACACTTCTACGGCAGTCGGTTATCAAAAGGCAACGTTCTCTGTATTTCTCGATGGGGATCCGGAAAGTGAAAAGAACATTCTCACCGTTCGGAAATCATTGGGATGGTATATTACGCTGACCGTGGCAGAAGGGCTGCCCGAAGGAGAACATACAGCCAAGGTATTGAAACGCACGCCTTCCAATCGCGATCAGTGTTATATTCAGTCTTTGGAGACGGACGGAACTTTTCTCGCGGCGCCGGAACGACCGGCGATCAAACTCGATTTTTACGGCGATTCCATCACATGCGGAGAAGGCGTCATGCGGGAAGTCGTCTATAACGAAAGTACGGGAAAATATGATGACAGCGGAATCTATACGGTAGAAACGCAGAATGTATTTCATTCATATGCGGGTTTTGCGGCAAGAGAACTCGGCGCGGAATTCAACGTGTTCGGAAGGGGCGGGATCGCAATGAAGTATCATCATCCCACCGCAGAAGAATTCAGTGTTCTTAATAATTATCAGTCCATGGCGGTGGATCTGTCCGTTGCTCGCGGAGAATGTCCGGAATATGATTATTCCAGCTTTGATCCCGATGCCGTTATCATCTATTTGGGAACAAACGATTACAGCCGATATCTGATGGGGGTTGCACCCGATTTCCCGACTGGATTGGTACCCGCATTTGTACAGTTTATAAGGGAGGCAATCGGCGGAAATTACGGATATAATATTCCGATTTTTCTCTGCTCCAACCAAATGGCGCCGCAATCCGATTTGGATCAACGCATGGAGGAAGTAAAGCAGCAACTCAAGTCACAGTTCCCCAATCTCGAAACGGTTCGGTTTGAGCAATGTGCTGCGGGACATCCTGTTTCCCGTGAAGGATATGCAGCGGGAATGCAGCTTGCGCAGGCAATTCGCGAAAAACTTAATCTTTTAAATTAAAAACAGCTTCATGACGATCAGCCGGGCGAATGCTGCGGCTGATCTTATTTTAGCGGAAAATTTTACCGCACAATAAAAATGCCGGCAGGTATTGACAAGAAAGGTAAAATCGTATAAAATGGGGACATTATGAGTAAAAGCGAAACGCATACGCTGTGCGTCTATTTAAGCGAAAGGAAGACGAATAAGTTTTTCCACGAAATTATGAAGGGTATCAAAGAGGAAGTGCTGACAAAAAATATCACTCCTTTTTTTACCGATAATTTAAGCGAACTCATCCGGACCTGCAATGCGTTGGGAGAAAAGATTGCCGTAATTGTTGAGTATTCCCGTCGTGAGGCATTCCGCGTGTTCGAAAAACTGTCCGCACATGGGATTCATTGCATTTTTATCAATATGAAGATCGCTACAAGTGCGGCGTCCCTTCAGAAACATTCCTCTGTTTGTCACGATTACGAAGGTACGACGCGCAGCTTGATCTTAGGATGCTGTCAGGACGGCGTAAAGAAAATGGCGTATTTGGGATATAATGAGGACTCGTATTCCGATACGGTAAAACTCAATTTGATCCGCGAACTCCTGGGGGAAGAGGGTGACAAATACGATGTCTATCGGAACAATGGAGACGTTCAGGCCTGTCTTTCCGCATTTATCGAACGTATAAACGAATATGATACCGTCATCTGCGCAAATGATATTTTTATTGTCCTCTTGTTTACAAGCGTGGGAAATATACAAAATCTGCGTGTGATCGGCTCATCTTTTCTGAATCTCAACGATCTTTATCGCAACAATTATACGACGGTCATGCTGGATAATGAGCAGGTCGGCAGATGCGCTGTCATGGCGTATCGTTTTTTGAGGAAAACGGAAAATATTTTAGCACTTGACGTAAAAGTTGCTGCAAAAATTATTCCTTCGCAGGACAGCATGGAATCTTCCGAACAAGAAATTGAGGAAGATGAGGTTGGAACTTCCAATGTCTTTTTCAACGATGAGCAGGTCAGCGAGCTCCTGACCCTGGAAAATATGTTCATCAAATGCGATGAAACGGACATTCGAATTTTAAAGGCGATCAAAGAAGGAAAGACATACGCTGCGATCGAAGAGAGCGAATATATTGCGATCAATACCATTAAATATCGCTTGAATCGTATGGTTAAGCGTGCGGGGGCAGACGGGAAACGGGAGCTGTTTGATCTATTGGAAAAATATCACTTGTTGAAGTAAATAAGAGAGACCGCTGCAAGATTGAAGAGGCAGGGGTTTTTTACTTTCAGGGGACAAAATTGGGCTGATTTTTGAAGAAAACTTTGGCTTGTAAATATCTTTTGTTATGTTACAATATCATTGTAGACAAAAGTATTTTCAGGAGCAAAGATGAAAAAACACGATTGTTTTGACAGAATCGTCATCCCCACATATGAACCCGGCGAGTCGGAGCCGCTTCCGATTTTTTTTGAAAAAAGGGCCAACCAGGGGGCTTCGAGCAAGTTTTATCCCATGAATTATACCGATAAGATCGGAGATCGTATCACGCAAAAATCATATAAAACATATGTTTTGGAAAACGAGTATATTCGGGTAACCGTCTTGCCGGAGATCGGCGGAAAAATACAGAGCGCACTCGACAAAACGACGAATTATGATTTCATCTATCACAACAAAGTGATCAAACCCGCGATGATCGCGATCGCGGGGCCTTGGGTATCGGGCGGCATCGAGTTTAACTGGCCGCTGCATCACAGACCGACTACGTTTATGCCCATGGATGCCGTGATCGAAGAGGGCGAAGACGGAAAAACGGTTTGGATGGGCGAACTGGAGCCGTATAACAAACTCAAAGGCATGGTGGGAGTTTCCCTTGGGAAAAATCGCTCCTATTTTAAGGTCAAAGTAAAATTGTTTAACACGTCTGCGACAGCGCAGCCCTTTTTATGGTGGGCAAATACTGCCGTCGAGGTCAACGACAGTTATAAAATCGTATTTCCTCAAGACGTAGAATATGTCCATTATCATGATCGAAAAGGGGTTGTCAGTTGGCCGATCGCAAAAGGCGTCTATAATGCGGACAGGCAATTCGATTACGGAGACGGAAAAGATATTCACGAATATAAAAATAATCTTGCATCCGGCTCGTTTATGGTCGCCAAAGGACAGTCGGACTGCGATTTCCTGTGCGGGTATGATTCGGGGAAAAATTGCGGCATGGTGACGGTCACCAATCATTATATTTCCCCCGGCAAGAAGCTCTGGACCTGGGGCAATAACCCCTATGGTTACAAATGGGAAGAAAATTTAACAGATGACGGATCTCGTTATGTTGAATTGATGACGGGATGTTTCTGCGATAATCAACCCGACTTTTCTTATATCGCGCCCTATGAGTGCAAGGAATTCGAACAGTTTTGGTATCCCGTTCGCGACATCGGAGAAATCAAAAACGCCACCGTTGACGCTGCCGTCAATGTGGAAGCATGCGGAAACGGAACGCGGGTGGGTTTTTATGCCACGGGCGTCTTTGAGGACTGCAAAGTCCTGATTTCGCGGAACGGGCAAGTCCTGGTGACGGATACGTGCGACCTCTCTCCGGAAAAGACATATATCAGGCAGTTCGAAATACCGTGTACGGTCGGTTTGACGGCGGAGCTGCGGGATAAAGACAATCAGTTGCTTGTAAAATATTCGGTCTATGAACGCGGCAAGAAACCTCGTCCCGATCCGCGAACGCCATCTCCCAGACCCTATGAAATCAAGACGACGGAGGAACTGTATCTGCACGGAAAACACATTGTGCAGTATAAGCATTTTGCATATGAGCCGGACGGTTATTTCGAGGAAGGGCTTAAAAGGGATCCCGGGGACAGCCGCTGCAATGAGGCACTGGGGGATCTGAAGGCAGCGAGAGGTCAATTTTCCGAGGCGCTGCAATATTATTCCGCTGCGGAAAAGCGCACCGAATTGAGAAATGCCAATCCGGAAAATACGGACATCCTGTATAAAAAGGGACTTGCGGAACGTAATCTTGGACTCTATGCGGAGGCTTATCGCGATTTGTATTGGGCAGCGTGGAGCTATGCCAACAAATCAGCTGCGTTTTATGCCTTGGCGGGCATTTCCGCAAAATCTGGAGAGAAAAAACGTGCGGCTGCCGAGCTGAAAGTCTGTCTGGAGACGAATACGAAGAATCTCTGGGCAAAATATATGCTTTTTGAGCTTACAGGAGAAAAGAAGTATTTGGAAGAGATCGAAACGCAGGACGCATTGTTTATGGAATTCGGCAACAATGAATGCCAGGCGCTTTCATTTGCAAATGAGCTCATCCGTTTCGGCTTATACCTCCGTGCCATCGAAAAATTGGAAAAAGCCGAGAAGACGGTCAAAGTTTGCTATTATCTCGCGTATCTGTATGCGTTGGTCGGAGACAGCGAAGCTTCCGAAAAGTACAAAGTACTCGGAGAACAGGGGACTTGGGAACGCACCAATTTCAATATGACAGACGATATTCCCATACTTGAATGGGTAAACACCGCACGATCCAAATATTATCTCGGCTGTCTGTATTATGATAAGTTGCGTTACGCCGACGCCGCCAAAGAGTGGGAGGACAGTCTGAAAGAAGCGGAATTTGCACCGGCGTTGCGCTGTCTTGCCATCGCTTACTTCGATAAACTTGATAAAAAAGACCGCGCGGAAGAATTGCTGCTGAGAGCGTTTGCGCTTATGCCGGATTCTACCAGAATTTTCATGGAGATCATGAATCTCAACAAAGCGCTCAACAAAACTGTGGCAGAACGAAGGAAATTTCTCGAAGAGAATTTCGCACTGGTCCGCTGTCGGGATGACTGTCTGCTCGAATACGTACAGCTGCTTACCGTTTCGGGAGAATATGATAAAGTTTGCGAGATCCTCAGCAGCCACGCGTTCCATACTTATGAAGGCGGGGAGGGCAATCTTACTTCCTTCCATGCGATGCTGTTCAAACGCATCGGCGATCAACTGGCATCGGAGGGAAAACATTCCGAAGCGGAGAAGGCATATCGGAAGGGATTGGTCTTTCCGAAAAACTACGGCGAGGAAAAGAGCATTTTTGCAAACGATGCTCCGCTGTATTATTCTCTGAGCCAATGCGAAGCAATTTCTGCGCCGGAGCGCAGACGATACACAGAACTCGGGACGTTTACGTATGGAGCCCCCTCCGTCTACTCCTATTATCAGGTCGAAAATTTACGCAACTGCGGAAAAGAGCAAGAAGCGGCACAGTTGATCGGAAAGATGCATGCGATAGCCGATGATTTGTATGAAAATCGTGATCTTCCTCCTTATTTTGGGGTTGGGGCGCACATGTATATGCCGTTCCAATACGATGTCGAAAAAGTAAATCTTATCAAGAGCGCGCAGCTTAAGGGCTATGCTTATCTTGCGGAAGGCAATAAGGAAAAGGCAAAGGAAGAGTACAAGAAACTTCTTGCGCTCGATCAAGGAAATTTTACGAGCTTGCTTTTGGGAAAAGAGCTCGGGGAATAAAATTTAGGTTGACGGGCTTGCCTCATTGATCCGGGATTGCGGGCAGCCAAACAAAAGGAGCGACGATGAACGCAAAATGCTATCGGAAAGGATATCCGCGTCCGAAACTTGTAAGGGAAAGGTTCGAATTGCTGGACGGCGTTTGGGACTTTGCTTTCGATGAAAGCAACGGAGTTCGCTTTGCGCAATTAAAGCAGGGGAAAGGATATGATCGAAAGATCGTTGTTCCTTACAGTTATCACACAAAGAAGAGCGGGATCGGCCTCGAAGAAGAATATTCCGTCGTTTGGTATGCGCGCAGATTTTCCAATCTGTGCGGGAAAGGGGAACGATGTATTTTGCATTTTGAAGGCGTGGACCATGAGGCAGTCGTCTTTTTGAACGGAGAAAAGGTCACGGAACACGAGGGGGGATATGCTCGGTTTTCCTGTGATATTACGCCATATCTTTCCAAAGGCGAAAATCTGATCGTCGTGCGCGCGGAAGATCGGTTGGATCCCTCCTGCCCTCGCGGGAAACAGCGCCATAAGCCGATCAATACCTCATGCTTTTATACGGCGACAACGGGGATTTGGCGCAGCGTTTGGATAGAATATGTTCCGAAGCAGTATATCAAAACGACATATAACGAAATTATCTATAAGGAATGCAAGGTCAATGTCCATTATTCCGTCAATGAATGGACGGAGGATTTGGAGTTCCGTGTGACGGCAGAATATCAGGGCAGGCTTGTGTCGAAAGTCTCGGCCATGCTTACGGGGAAAGAGGGCGAGATTGCGCTGAGCTTGGTAAACCATGAACAGCAGCTGCCCATGAAACCTTGGTCGATCGGGAGAACGGATCAGATCTTCGACCTCAAATATGAGTTGCTCAAAAACGGAAAAGTGATCGATACGGCGCTTTCCTATACGGGGTTGGTCGATTATCAGGCGGACAAAAACAGAATTTTGATCAACTATCTTCCCGCCAATTATTTCAGAATGGTGCTCGATCAAGGGTATTACGGAGACGGCGGCATGACGGCTACGGAAAAAGAGCTTTTGCGCGACGTACGGCTCATAAAACAGATGGGATTTACCGGCGTCAGGATGCATCAGAAGATCGAGGACGAACGTTTTTATTACTTTTGCGATATGGAAGGGCTGTTTGTCTGGTGCGAGATGCCTTCGGTCTATGTTACGACTGATGCAAGCAAACGCGCTCTTTTGAGCGAGTGGCAGGAAATCATGTTACAGTATCGCGGATATCTCTCCATCATGGCTTGGGTTCCGTTTAACGAAAGCTGGGGATGTTTGCAGGTATTTGACAACCAATCGCAGCAGGATTTTGTCAATGCCGGTTATTTTCTTACGAAAAGCCTTTGCGGCGGACGGTTTGTGGTAGGAAATGACGGATGGGAGAATACTTACACCGATCTCCTTACGCTTCATAATTACAGTCAGGACGGAAAAAGCCTGGAGGAGGCCTATCGGGATGTCGAATCTTTTGCCCGCGGGCAGCGGGTAAAAGATCGCTGTACGCGCAGCGCTTTTTGCAAAGGATACGTCTACAGCGGACAGCCCGTTTTGGTAAGTGAATATGGCGGCGTGAAGTTTTCGGGCGAGAACGGCTGGGGATACGGCAAGGAAGTGCATTCGGAAGAAGAGTTTTATGTCCGTTTGAAGGAGCTGACCGCGGCGATTGTTTGCAATCCTGCGATTTCGGGCTATTGCTTAACGCAGTTTACCGACGTGATGCAGGAACAAAACGGACTTTTGCGGGAGGACAGGACTCCGAAGATCGAGATAGAAAAAATTGCCGAGATCAATCGGCTGTAATCGGGAAGCGGCGGATTGACGTTTGCCGGATGGAAAAGAAAAGGAGAACGAGAATGGCAGAGATTTTCAAAGGACAGTGGAGCAAGGAGCGCGCTTGGGAATGGCACAATTCGCGTCCGTGGGTGAGAGGATTCAATTACCTTCCCTCTAATTGTACAACTCTTGTGGACATGTGGCAGGGCTATTCGTTTGAGGAAAGTTTTTCCCGTATGGAAAAGGAGATCCCGCTTGCCAAAGAACTCGGATTCAATTCGGTCAGAATGCCGATGTGTTTTGAAGCGTGGAACGAAGAACACGACGATTATATGCAGCGTTTGGAGCGAGTCCTCGCGCTTTTGGACCAATACGGATTTACGATGAACGCACGTTTCGGAAACGATTGCTGCGTACCGAAGGAGGAGTATAAGCCCGTTAAACTCGGCAAACAACCGGATACGGATTGGGGTTATCACGGAGGGAAAGCGGTCTCTCCGCATCGCGGCGGCATGACAACGGGATATCTGCCGATCGATGACAATCCCGAACTGGAAGCGCGCTATTATGCCTGGGTGCGCGATATTATCTCCGCACATAAAAACGACGATCGAATTTTGTTTTGGGGGATTTGGAACGAAGCGGGCAACACGAGACGCTTTAATCTGTCGGAAAAATTTATTCGGAAATTTTTTGAAATCGCAAGGGAAATCAATCCCATTCAGCCGCTGACGGCAGATGCATGGCTGATGACGTTTAACAAAGATCCTGTTCATCCGCTTTCCAATTGCCGCGATATCGAACGGCTGATGCTGGAAATGTCGGATATTATCAGTTTTCATCACTATGGAAACTATCTCCATGTGGTCAGCACGATCAAGGAACTGAAGGAAATCTATCAGAGACCGCTTTACAATACCGAGTGGCTGCATCGCATTTTCGACAACAAGTTCGAAGAATTGTTTCCGCTCTTTTATCTTGAGGGCGTGGGCTGCTATCACTATGGTTTTATCGAAAGTCCTGCGCAGTATTACGAACCGTGGGAGAGTCTTCGCGGCAGCAATTTGCCCATTGACAGGTGGCAGCATGATATTCTTCGTGCAAATCTTCGGCCTTATTCTCATGCCGAAATTGAATTGATCAAAAACGTTTGCGCGATCGCAGATCGGTGGTGGGAAGAAAAGAAAATATGATTGCCGCGTTCCGATCGCAGTCGAAAGATGACGGGCTCTTTGCGGCGAGCAGGGGCTCTCTTTTGTGTTTGTTTCAGTTGCGGCAAGGATATAACAATGGAAGAAAAATTTGAACGGAACATTCAAAGCGGAAGCGTCGTAAAAGGGGAGACGAATGCACTCAGGCAGACGGATGTCTATCTGCTCGGAGGTCAGTCGAATGCCGCGGGATATACACCGGTGAGCGGACTTGCCAGACCATACACTTACGGCGGCGTTTTTGATGAGGAAAAATATCGGGAATACCGGGCAGGATATCGGGATATTTTATATTTCGGGATTACGGCGACCGCCGATCCGGAGTCCGCAAACGAAAAACTTTCTTTTGTCCGAATGGGAATGGGACATGCCGTGACGCATTTCGGACCGGAACTCGGATTCGGAGAATTCATGTCTGCTTATTACGGAGCGAACAGAGCGGACGGAAAAAAAGCAGCGTTGTTAAAATATGCCGTAGGATCCACAACGCTTGGCGAGTTCAAAAATGAAGTGCAGGACAACTTCGGAAACTGGATGTCTCCCTCGATGAAAAAAGCATATTCGGGAGAAAGACTGCACGAGAAAGCGGGTTTGATGTACGATAAGTTTTTGATTGCCGTAAAACTTGGCTTGCAGGAACTGATCGGCAGCGGCTATCTTCCTGACATTAAGGGCATGCTGTGGATGCAGGGATGCGGCGATGCGACACAGGAGAACTTATCGCATGCCTACGGCGCAAATCTCAAAATGTTCATCGCAGATTTGCGCGCCGATCTTACAAAGCTGCTTAAAAAAGATTTCGCAGGCAGAGTTTTTCGGGAAGATATGAGCGAAATGCCGTTCATTATCGGGAAAATCGGCCCGAATTTGAAAAACGCAAAATATGCAAATGTGGTACGCGACGAGATGCAGGCTCTTACCAAAACGATGAGTCACGTGCGTGTTGCGGAAACCGCGGATTTTGTTTTGCCGGATCCCAACGATAACAACGACGTATGGCATTTCAGCGCGAAAGACTGCCTTGCTTTGGGCAGACGGTTCGGGATACAGGTTTCGCAGGAGGCGGGAATTCTTCCGCAAATTCGATACAGGGTCAGGTATAAACAGAATAACGGAAAAGAGGATATTGTCAGAAGCACGCCGCAATGGAACTGCGCGCCCGAAATAACCGCGCCCGAGAAGCCGGGATCTTGTTTTATTGGCTGGACTTTGAACGGACAGGCTTATGACTTTTCGCAATCGGTGGGAGAGGACATAACTCTTGTCGCACAGTATGTGCCAAATGCGGCGGAGCGCGAACTCTGATTGCAGAAGAGGCGCAGGTTCGGCCGGGACAGGATCGTTCAGGCGAGAGGCGGCTTACGGGAAGGATTATGATTAACACAGATGTTCATTTAGAGAACGAACAATTTTCGGCAGATTTTTCTTCACGGTTGGGGGCAACCTGTTTCCGGCTTTACGCAAAAAAGGATTCTGTCGATCTGTTGCGTACTCCGTCTGACGAAGCGGACCGTCAAACAAATATCTATTTGTTTGGAAATCCCATTCTTTTTCCGCCGAATCGGATCAGAGACGGGACGTTTGACTTTGAGGGACGCCGATATACATTTCCCGTCAATGAATCTTCGACTCATTGTCATCTGCACGGAGCGCTTCATTCCTTGCCGTTTGAGGTCGAATAAACCGCAAAAGACTCCGCTGTTTTTTCTTACCGTACGCAAAGGGGGGGATATCTCGGTTTTCCTCATGCATTTACGTTAAAAAGGAAGTACAAACTGGGGGAGGAAGGACTGACGGAAGTTATGGAAATTACCAACGACTCGGAGGCGCGCATGCCGTTTCTGCTTGCTTATCATACCGCATTGCGCGTCCCTTTTCATGAAGCCGGCGATCTTTCGCAAATCTATTTTCGGGCTCCCGTCGGAAGAGAACTTCTGCGCGGAGAACGATATCTCCCGAATGGCGCTTACGGCGAAGGACGCCCGCGAGATTTCGCCTTGGCGAACGGAACCTTTTGCTTGAAAGGCAGTACGATTTCTGCATTTTATGAGCGGACGGGAAACGAAGTGTGCCTTACAGACAGAGGAAACAGTACGCAGGTATTTTACCGCGCCGGCGAAGGGTTCCGCTATTGGATGCTTTGGCGCGGAAAGGAACCGTGTATGGTCGCAGAACCGCAAACGGCGGCGATTGACTGTTTTCATCTGTCTGCGCCTGCGCAAGAAAACGGTTTGATTGCGATCCGGAGCGGAGAGACGAGATCGTTTGTTACGTTGCTCGGGATCAGAAAAATAAACTGAAATTGAAAGATATATACTGTTTTTTGTTTCGGATCCTGTTGTGATGGCGGAGCAAGAGAGGCAACAGATATAGCGATCGGAGAGTTTTCCGATCGCTTTTAACAAAACAAAAAGTAACCCTCCCGCTTGGCGGGAGGGTTACTTTTTGGTGACCCTTTTGAAGTTAAAGGCGAACTATTCAGTTCTTCAAAAGTTACCGTCTTGCTCTGTCCTTTGTAATTGTATGTAATTACAAAATGGTCGTCGTACAGGTAAATGCTGTTTACAAAGCCGTCAATCAGCCGCTGCTTGCCTTCCTGCGTGGAGATGTCAATCTTGCGGAAATTGTAGAGAGCAAATAAAATCTGCTCCTTTGTGTGTACAGGGTTGCGCGTCTGTGCCTCAAACAGCTCAATTTCAAGGTTTCGCTTGCGTTCCTCCAACTCGTCCAGAGCCTTCTTTGTCGTGGAAGAATAAATCCCTTGCGTGATTGCCTCTACAAGGTTATTCAGCTTTGTCTCCACACCCGAAAGTTGTGCCTGTATAGAAGTTGCCGCATTGTCCTCTTGCATCTGCAACTCATAGATGCGGTCGG